>DATKIS010001057.1:0-2632 GCA_035543975.1 Pyrinomonadaceae bacterium | reverse complement strand
GCGCCTGAAAGAGTTACGGGAGAAGCGAGGTGAGACGGTCCGATCTCTAGCCACGCTCACAGAAACGTCATTCACTTACATCAGCGAAATGGAGCATGGCCGGAAGGTGCCGAGCCTTTCGATGCTGCTCCGCTTAGCCGCTGCACTGGAATGCAAAGTCACGGATCTGGTGAAGGTCTTCAACGACCACGATCTCCGCACGCTCGTTCGGAAGCGGCGCTAGGGGTGCCGGACGGTCGGCTGTTATCTGATGTTCACACGTACGGTGACATCGGAGCCACAGTGGCGCACTGTCTGCATTGTAGTTAGTTAGCTAACCAGATCAACTTGACGTCGTACCAGCGGTTGCGAATATCGTCGCATGAAAAGTCAGCGGTATGTTTCCGATGAGTTGACCCACTTCGCTGGGAGCGCGCTCGACCGCGAACGCCAGTATGAGCTACTTATCTCCATCATACGCACCGGTATACTGAAGCCCCGCTCGCCAGCGGAAGGCCTGACAGATCGAGACCGATCGCCGTCTGATGCACAGGCCACATACCAACTTGTCGTTCGTCAGGACAAACCACTTAGTTCCAACGACAAATACCAAGCGAGTGTGGTGTGCTTCGCCGACATCCCCGTGGAAGACCTGCCATTTCACATTCAAAAATACAGCCCGTTCGGCGTGTCGTTTGCCAAGCGCTTTTTGCTAGGCTGCGGCGCCAACCCGGTTCTCTATGTAGCTAGGCAAACTTCAACCAAAAGTACGAAACCCGCTGACGAGCGATTCCTCAAACAACGCGCGATTGCAGCGTAGCCATGTAGCGCGTGGAGAGCACGGCGAGTGGTATAACTACTCGCGCGCGGAGCTGTTCGATGCGGCTGAGCAGATCCTACAAGAAGTTTTCCCAACGTATAATGTTCCAATCTTTATCCCAGGCCAGCGTCATTCAGACACTCAGTCATCTCCCGGCCATCCTTCACGTGCCCAGCAAGACATCCTGCGCGAGTTCTTCGCGTGGTACCTCTTTCCGTACTTCAAGTTCTTTGACGCCGAACTTACAGATGATCACCGAGATAATTACTACATGGAGCGAGAGTGGCGCGTCGTTGGCGCAGTACACTTCAACGCGAAAGATATTCGGCGCATTCTAATTCCTGAAGCTTATCGGCAACGCCTCCGCCTCGATCTGCCTGCGTACGACGGCCAAGTCACCTTCACGACGTAATCTCAGGTCGCCTTCGCAATGCGATATTCCCGGCGCCCCTCAGCCTTCGCAAGCGGCGTGGCAAAGAGAGCGGCGCTGGCATTCGCTGTAAATCCTCCGCTTGCAGATCGCGCCCGCCGGCTGATTCGTTCGTTTTGGGCAACCGGGGCCGCGCCGCAGCTTAGGCGACCAACGTTGGGCCGACCCAAAGCACAGTCCTATAACCCGCGCGACGTCAACGGCCGCGGGCCGTGGTCAGCGCTCTTCGGCCACCGACATCGTGAACCGAGTATCTCGATCTTCAGGCAAGTAGTTCCGTTCGCCTCGCTGGGTGCTGGGAAACGACCGAAGTGTTGAACGGGTAGCGTTCCTCCGCTAATCTAACGTCCATGTACGTGATCTACGGCATGCCTAACATGGCAGGAACTTACGCGTTCACCGCGCCGTACGTTCAGGACCAAACGCAAGCGTCCGACTGGGCGTTCACCCTTTCCTTGGAATCCGTCAGTCATTCGGAGGAAGCAGCAGCAGTCGACGCAGCAGCGAGGCTCCAGCGCATGGGGATTCAATGGCTCAGACCATCCTCGCGAGTTACGGGGCCGTGGAAGGTAAATCGGTCGGACCTGGCTCAATACTTCGACTTTCTCGATAGGCCATGGCTTCGGGGAGAACAACTAATCCGTCCGCTTTTCGACCGCACGCGCGTTCATGACCGTGAAGTGCTGTTGGTGAAGTTTGTGTTTGCTCCCGATGGTGCGTTGGCGTGGGAGTATGCGGCGGGCGATCCGGCACTGGGCTGGCCGGCGGTCGATCGGCTACTTGCACGGATCGAAACTCTCCTCGTATCGTCCATTGCCACGGACGATCTGCAGCAGGTCGGCCTCTTGGCTCGTGACCTCACAATCGTTCTCGCGCAGACAGTTTCACACGTTGTGGCGGAGAAGCTTGCTGGCGTCAGCACGTCAGACTCCAAAGCCATGCTTGCGGCTTACTTTGAACATAAACTCAGGGACGACCGCAAACAGTTCACAGCGCTCGCCAGATCTGTGTACGACCTAGCGGTTCACCTGCAGCACAAGCGGACGGCAACAGTCTCGGACGCGGCGCTGTGCGGCCGAGCCGCGATCGCCTTAGCCGAGATTGTCAGAGTAATTGCCGACCGCGACGAGCAAGAGCCGGAACCCGTCGTGTCCGGCGGCCCAACTTCACGGTGAAGCCGGTGCGGCCGGCGTTGGGCGGACGCCGGAAGCCGACCATCTGCGAATCGCGCGAACCGACCACGCGGAGCATGATAGTTTCATGTCATGATTTCTGCATCGTGGGGAACTGTTCCTGACTGGCTAAATGTCATTGTAGTCCTGGCTCTCGCCGGAATCACTTTTTGGTACGCCAGAACCACAAAGGCTTTAAGCAGAGATGCGGCGAAACAAGCCGAGGCCGCG
>DATKIS010001056.1:0-3769 GCA_035543975.1 Pyrinomonadaceae bacterium | reverse complement strand
GCAAGACGACCTTCAATACGCCCGACGGTGAAAGGGTTAGCTCAACTACGCAGAAGCTTTCACTTTCCGGCGATGGCAAAGTCCTGACTGCCGTCGTACACAGTGAAGGCGGCCGCGGCGGCCCGACCGACTCGACCCTCGTCTTCAACAAGCAGTAGGTTTACAGGCGCATAGAGTCCAACCTTCAGGTGGCCGCTCGCGATACCTTCAGGCTGGCGAGTGTCGGAACGGCAACCTGGAGGTTGGACTCTAAACACTTGTGGCCTGCATCGCGCGATGGTTCGCTCACAGTTCCAAGAATCATGCTCCTGGTCAGTCGGGACTCCCTTACTTAAGAGAATCGCAACCGCGTGAGCTATCGTTTTCCCTGGTATCGCCTCTCAGACGAGCATCTGCTCGATCTCCGAATCTGCGATCTGGCCCTCAAGATCAAAGGCTCCTTTCTCGAACCTCATATCAAGCGTCTCTATAGCGAACTCAACGATCGCGGCATTCGTTTCAAGCCACACGTCTGGCTTTCCGAAGAGTGGTTCTCACCCGATGGCGTGCCCGGAATCGCAATTCCCTTCTATCTGGCGCACCCGCGGCTAATGAAACTCGAACGCAAACAGATGCTGGAAGTCGAAGGCGGCACCGACACAGAGTGCCTGCGGATCCTGCGCCATGAGGCCGGTCACGCGCTGGACACCGCCTTTCGTTTACATTTCAGACGCCGTTGGCGTGAGCTGTTCGGATCGTTTGCCCAGCGTTACCCGGATTTCTATAAGCCAAAGCCCAAGAGTCGAAAGTATGTCTTACATTTGCCGGCCTGGTATGCACAGGCGCATCCTGCTGAAGACTTTGCGGAAACCTTCGCGGTGTGGCTCACCCCGCGTTCGCGCTGGCGACGTCGGTATAAAGGCTGGCCGGCCCTGGACAAGCTTGAATACATTGATGAGTTGATGAACGAGATGGCGGGCACGAAACCGCGAAACCGTACGCGCACCAAGGTAGAGCCCATCTCCGAAATACGCACCACTCTGCGCGAGCATTACCGTCGCAAACGAGAGAAGTATGACTTTGACTGGCCCGCCGTTTACGATCTCGATCTGCGTCGCATCTTCTCAGACGATCCGCAACACAAGGCGCGTCCGAGCGCCGCGAGTTTCCTGCGCACGGTTCGTCGAGAGGTGCGTCAGATTGTCGCCGAGGGAACCGGAGTTCATCAGTACACCATCGACCATGTGCTCGAGAATATGATTAACCGTTGCAAGGAACTGAAGCTGCGCGTAGCCACGCCGGCCAGGGAAGCGCGCCGAAGAGTGATGATCGTTTTGACTGTGCAGGTAATGAACGTGCTGCATTCGGGCTATCATCGGATTGCAGTATGACCATGCAGAGTGATGAGTGATGAGTGATGAGTGATGAGTACTGAGTTGCTGAGTTGCTGAGTGCCGAGAGTAATGAGCCTCGCTAGTCACTCAGTACTCAGTACTCAGTACTCATTACCCATTACTCAGTATTCCGCCCATCACTATTCTTGCTATGACTTTTGAGCCCAAGAAAAAGCTGCGCATCATCGTTCTGGTTCACCAGGACCTCGTGCCTCCGGATACGCTCGATGGCCTGAGTGACAAAGAAAAGATCGAGATCAAGACTGAATACGACGTCACCAGCACCCTGAAGAAGATGGGTCATGACGTTTACCCGGTAGGCCTATACAACCAATTGAATGTGATCGGAGACGCGCTGATGGAGCACCGGCCCCATATTGCATTCAATCTGCTCGAGGAGTTTCACGGCTACCCGCTTTACGACCAGCACGTAGTCAGCTATCTGGAACTGATGAAGCAGGCCTACACCGGCTGCAACCCCCGCGGCCTAACGCTCGCCCACGACAAAGCGCTGACCAAGATGATCCTCGCCTATCACCGCATCCCGGTGCCGGGGTTTGCGGTGTTTCCGATGAATCGAAAGGTCCGGCGGCCGAAACGTTTGAAGTTTCCCCTCCTGGTTAAATCTATTAGCGAAGAAGGATCGGTTGGCATAGCCCAGGCTTCAATCGTGCATGACGATGACAAACTCACTCAACGGGTCGAGTTTATCCATCGTCAAAACAAGACGGCCGCAATCGCTGAGCAATATATAAAGGGACGCGAGATCTATGTTGGTGTAATCGGTAATCAGAATATCCAGACTTATGCGCCCTGGGAGCTGGTAATGGAGAAGCTGCCCGAGGGCTCAGAAAACATTGCCACCCTCAAGGTCAAATGGGATCCAGCCTATCAGGAAAAGGCTGGAGTCAAGACGAGGGCGGCTGAACTCACTCCCGAGCAACATAAGACTCTCGAACGTCTCTCAAAACGAATCTATCGGTACATGTTCCTAAGCGGGTACGCTCGATTGGATTATCGGTTGACCGAGGAGGGTCAATTCTATTTACTCGAGGCTAATCCGAATCCGCAGATTGCCGAAGGCGAAGACTTCGCCGACTCAGCCGCGCATGGCGGCGTCCCTTACGATCAACTCCTCCAAAAAATCATCAGTGTGGGTCTGAATTATCAAGCATCAACCCAAGGCGCGTAGCCAGAGTCTTGGTACCGCTTCGTGGATCCTGCACGTACTGGTCAAAAAAGATTTCAAGCCAGGAAACGAGTACTAAATTCTATTTGTCATCTAATCGTTCCTTCACTTTGACTGATTATGTTTTTTCTAAGCCGAATAGTCGAATGTAAGCACCGCCTTTCAAGAAACTCCGTGTGACCTCTTTTGGTTCGCATCAGTTTTTTTGAGTGTGATTCGTCACGAAACAGTCACATTGCCGCTTGTCCCCCCTGCGTCCAGCCTTTAGACTCCGCCCTGCCTCTCGGTAATCCCTCCTCACCAAGAAGAAAATTTAAGGAGACAACGACCCCTTTGCTATTGAAAAAACTGTTCCCTCAGGCGCTAGCGCTTTGCTTCGTACTCGGCATTTATTCCCAGTCCGCGACTGCGCAAACGGAAGAGCTGCGACCGCGTCAGGTCGCCTCAATCAACGAGCTTAATCGAAACCCTCTTGATGAAGACGAGCCGGTGCTAATTTCGCTGGCTTCAGCCGAAGATATTAATCGCGCCAAATCTTTCGTCGCCAAGACCGGGGTCAGTCTGCCGTTCCAGCAGTTGATTACCGCCGCTATTGACGAGCGGCTGGGCTCACCTTACCGGTGGGGAGCGACTGGACCTTCAGCGTTCGATTGTTCAGGCTTTGTTTGGAGCACTTACCGTTCGGCTGGCATCGACTTTGAACGCAGCAGCGCCAGGACCCTCTGGTCGCGCTTCGCGGCGCCGTCTCCGGAAGAACAATTCAAGTTTGGCACCTTGGTCTTCTTCAGTAATCTCGCCCACGTCGGGATTGTGGCCGACGAAAAGGGCTTCTATCATGCGTCTCGTCACCACGGGGTCGTCTATTCGCCCTTCAGCGAATACTGGATGAAGCGCATCGACGGTTTTCGCACGGTGCCGGTGGCAGTGCAACAAACTGCGGTCGACTAAAAACCTACGCCTCTTTGATGTGCAAAAACACCGGCGCTTGATTCAAGCGCCGGTGTTTTTGGCTGATCGGGACAGGCCGATCAATCAACGAAAGTATTTTCGATCCAGTCCGCGTATAGCGGACGACCGATAATAGCCCAGCGATTCATCGCTGGGATCATGCGGGTGGCAAGTGGGGAGTCCGTAAAGCGGACGGCTGACCCGATCATTGACATGGTCAGCCGTCCGCTTCACGGACTTCGATCTTTCCCGGCGCTGA
>DATKIS010001055.1:0-11173 GCA_035543975.1 Pyrinomonadaceae bacterium | reverse complement strand
GCTATCCCGGAGACGCTAATTGAGAACGAACTGTTTGGTCATGAGCGTGGGGCCTTTACCGGCGCGGGCGACCGCCGGCTGGGAAAATTTGAGCTCGCATCCAGCGGAACTGTTTTCCTTGATGAAATCGGCGAGCTGCCTCTTGCGGTTCAGGGGAAACTCTTGCGCGTAATTGAGGAGAAGGTTGTCGATCGAATTGGAGGTCGGGCCCCGGTGCCAGTTGATGTTCGAGTTGTGGCAGCCACAAACCGGGACTTGAATGCTGCCGTTGACAGTGGGGAGTTTCGTCGCGATCTGTTCTTTCGGCTGGCTGTTTTTCCACTCGTCATTCCGCCGCTGCGCGACCGAGAAAACGACATACTCCTTCTCGCTACTCACTTCGCGGCCCAGTTGGGCAAAGAACTCCGGGGTCGTGAGGCCACCTTGAGCGAAGACGCGGTTACGGTTCTGCGCAAACACTCTTGGCCGGGCAACGTTCGTGAACTGGAAAATGCAATCGAGCGCGCCTGTATACTCTCCGATACCATGGTCCTCGATCCAAAAGATCTTGGTATCCCTACAGCAACTCCCGAGGACGCACAACCACCCGGATTGTTTGATTTGTCAGGAAGTCTTTCTGAAGCGGCACAACGCGCATTAAGGTTTGTCGAACGTCAGAAGATTGTAGAGACACTAGCAGCAAACAACGGGAACAAGATCCAAACCGCCGAGGCTCTGGGCGTCAGTTATAAGACCCTCCTCACAAAGATAAGAGATTACAACCTCTAAACCTGATGAACGAAGATTCGCAGTCCGATTCTCCCAAGGATCCTGAGTCCGAAGCCAGCGAAACTCTTGTAGTTGGCGAGACGGATCACGATGAAGCAAGTTCCATCGCCGGGGAGACGGTGATCCAAGTGGGCAGCGCCGGACCTCCCTCAATCAGTCCCGCTACCACGCATGATAAAAGCACCGGAAAGTCAGCCTTCATGGTCGCCGCCGGTATATTAATCAGCAGAATTATCGGGCTTATTCGTCAGCGCGTCTTCGCACACTACTTCGGGCTATCCGACGCGGGCGATGCATTTAACGTCGCCTTCAAGATTCCTAACTTCTTGCAGAACGTATTCGGCGAGGGAGCTCTTTCAGCTTCTTTTATTCCCGTCTACGCAAAGCTTCTTGCGAAGGACGATCAAGAAGAAGCTTCGCATGTCGCCAACGCCGTGTTGACGCTGCTCGCTCTCGCAACCTCAGTGATCGTATTACTCGGAGTGCTTACGACACCTTACTTCATCGATTTGATTGCAGCAGGGTTTACTGGTCCGAAGCGCGAACTAACCATCACCCTGGTAAAGATCTTTTTCCCGGGCGCTGGATTACTCGTGCTTTCTGCCTGGTGTCTCGGCGTACTTAATAGCCACCGCAAGTTCTTCCTTTCGTACACTGCGCCCGTGCTCTGGAACCTCGCGATTATTGGCGCGCTGGTAGGTTTCGGCGCGCGCGTGGGCGAGTTTCGCCTGGCGGAGATTGTGGCTTGGGCTTCGGTGGCGGGAAGTGCTCTGCAGCTTGCGGTACAGGTTCCGACCGTGTTGGGACTGCTCAAAAGGTTCAGGCCTGTCTTCGATGTCGCCACTGCCGAAGTTCGCAGTGTCGTCCGCAATTTTTTCCCGGTGTTTATTAGTCGGGGCGTAATCCAAATTAGTGCCTTCGTCGATACATGGCTGGCGACCTGGCTGGGAACGGGGGCGGTTGGCGCGCTCTCATATACCCAAAGCATCTATACGCTGCCTGTCAGTCTATTCGGGATGGCGGTCTCAGCTGCGGAGTTGCCGGCCATGGCTGGCACGATTGGAACTATCGACGAGGTAGCGGCCATACTGCGTCACCGACTCGACGCCGGATTGCAACGTATCGCCTTCTTCATTGTTCCGTCTGCAATGGCCTTCCTCGCGCTGGGGGATGTTATGGCTGGGGCTCTTTATCAAACCGGCAAGTTCAAACAAGACGGTGCGATTTACGTCTGGGCCATCCTGGCGGGTTCAAGCATTGGATTGCTCGCCGCGACACTCGGGCGGCTCTACTCCTCGACTTATTACGCCCTGAGGGACACGCGAACACCCCTACTCTACGCCATTATTCACGTCGCTCTTGCCACCTGCCTCGGCTATCTGTGCGCCTTTCCGGTTACGCGTTATATAGGACTAGAACCGAAGTGGGGTGTTGTCGGCCTGACGATGGCCGCCAGCGTTGCCGCCTGGACCGAGTTTCTGTTGCTCAGACAGACCTTGAATCGCCGCATCGGTCGAACTGGTTTGCCAGGCGCCTATTCAATCAAGCTTTGGATCGCAGCTTTACTGGCCGCCGCCGTCGGTTGGGGACTCAAAGTAATGATGCCGGCCTTGCATCCTATTCCTCTTGCCGCGGTCGTGCTTGGTACCTACGGAGTTACCTACTTCGCCGTGACATTCACGCTTGGAATTTCAGAATCGAGATCGGTGATAGGAAAGTTGCTGCGCGCGGTCAGACTGGCCCGATAACCTTACTCTCTCAAGCGACACAATCTCCCTTCGTTGCGGAAACATGGCCCCATTACTCCTTTCCTAAGATACCAGCATTTGATAGTGCAACAGTCCGGAGCGCTTACGGTGTTGGGCGTTTGCAATCGAATTTCAGGAGGAAAAACTCAAAATGTCCAAGCCGCTCTCGAAAGGGATCCTAAGTCTGGGAGCTCTGTTGATCTTAGCCTTCGCAAGCACTAGCGCCTTTGCGGATGGTATTGTTTTTGTCGAACCTAATCATTCCAAACTGGTTCCGCCATTGGCCGCCCTCAACCTGCAACATCAGGGACATAACACTACTGAATCAGGTGGTGTTAGTTTCAATGGCAACGGAGATGTGGCAGTCGGCGACATCAGCGCTGGACCGCATCAACATACGGTTGCCTTCAGCGATATTGGAACAAGTGCCACCAATCTACAGATTCTCCTAAATATCAACGAATCAAACGGCAATAACCGGAGCCCACTTACAATCGATTCGCTGGTATTGACGGCGTATGACGAAAACGGAAACACTGTCTTCAGCACTTCACTCGCCTCGGCATTGACCTTGGATCAGATTAGAGGTGGCCAGGGAGCAAATGCAGATTATGCATTTGGATTGGACTCAGAGGCGGCAGCGCGACTCCAGGCAGCCCTGGATACGAACTCAAATCTACGACTAGGCCTGGCAGCGACTCTGAGCAACGTGCAGGGTGGTCCCGAGCGTTTCAGGTATACCGGTTCGGCAGGGAACGAACCCGTGCCTGAGCCAGCTACGATGGTGTTATTGGGTACTGGCTTGGCAGGCATGGCAGGAGCCATTCGCAAACGACGAAACGCTGCAAAATCTCAATGATTTACCGATTTCGAAACAACTCCTTAGCTAGCCCGAGAGGTTCAAACCTCTCGGGCTTTTCCATGAAACATTTTTCTGAACCTGTTGCCCTATTGCTTCTTTACTTAGGTATCCTGGAAAAACGGAATGGTTGGTGCAGCGGCAAGGCGGGGGGCGGCCTCGGGCCGCCCTTTTTTTTCTAGCCCGCCTTTTCTCCACGCCTACCAGCCAATTGACCCAAACAACGGCCGTCTTTATCATCCGAATGTGAAGCCGGTTATTTCAGCAAATCAGATGCGGCATATCGACCGCCTCACCACACAGAACTATCAAGTCCCCTCCTTGCTTCTAATGCAGGCCGCCGCGGAAGCGTGCTTACGGGCGATCCAAAACCAATTTTGTGGCGAACTGGCCGGTAAAAAGGCGCTGATCCTTTGCGGACCGGGTAACAACGGCGGCGACGGTGCTGCCCTGGCGCAGGAACTAGCTCGGGTCGGAGCTTGCGCAGATGTTGTGCTGTTTGGGGCTGTAGATCAAACGAGTGGCGATGCGCGCATCAACTTCGAACTTATTCGAAGCTTGTCTAGCTTTGCCCCCGATTCGTCCGCAGCGATAAATCAGAGATCCAGTTTGAGTTTTGTTGAATGCTCCAGCGAATCGGTTTGGGAAGGATTGGCAAGACCGAGACGTACCTACGATATTATTGTCGATGCTCTTTTTGGAACAGGACTGAGCCGCCCGCTCGATGGAATCTTTGTACAAGTCGTTCAACACTTGGCGATTGTCCGAACCGCACGGGAACGCTCGTCGGCGATCCGACCATTTATTATTTCCATCGATATTCCCTCAGGCCTAAATGCCGATTCACACAAACTCATCGGCGACGCAGTCCAGTCGGATCTGACGGTAACCTTTACGGCGCCGAAGCCTGCGAACGTTCTGCCTCCGGCAGCAAATCTGAATGGCAAACTAATCGTCGCCAACATTGGCTCGCCATCTTCATTGGTAGATGCTGAGAAACCTAACCTCTTTGTGACTGAGGAGACTGACGTCAAGGGCTGGTTAAGTAGCACGCGCTACACCAATGGCTCCTTTAAGAATTCACACGGCCACGCCTTAATAGTAGCCGGCTCGCGTGGTTACACAGGCGCCGCAGTCCTGTGCGGCAATGCCGCCATGAATTCCGGTGCGGGGTTGGTAACAATTGCGACGCCCGCGTCGGCGCAGTCCTCGGTGGCTGCCGCTGTTATGCCCGAAGTAATGACGGCCGCACTTGCCGAAACAGACTGCGGGGCTGTAAGCGATCAAGCAATTGATCACGTTAACCAGCTTGCCCGCAAGGCTGCGGTCATTGCGATTGGACCAGGCCTTTCGGCTGAAGACGAGCGCACTCGTCGATTTGTTTATTCGCTCGTTGAGCACCGCGTCACTCCGATGGTAATCGACGCCGACGGTCTGAATTGCCTCGCGTCGTCTTCATCGAATGGTTGGCCTCGGAATCTACGCGGCACAAAGCAATCTCCGCTGATACTTACACCCCATCCAGGGGAAATGCTTCGGCTGTTAGAGACTACAGACAAATCCATACTCGATGATCATGTCTCAGTGGCCCGACAGTTTGCAGTGGAGAACAACTTAATTCTTGTTCTCAAGGGCGAACGCTCGTTGATAGCAGCTCCCGACGGTCGCGTGTTTATTAATCCAACGGGAAATGCCGGGCTGGGCACCGCCGGCTCAGGTGATACGTTGACGGGCGTCATAGTGGGCTTCGTCGCGCAATCAGTCGCCACCCTCGGAGACAATGCCGATGTTCTGCTGGCAACAATTGCAGCACTCTATGTGGGTGGCCTCGCTGGCGATCTGGCGGCTCGCAAGCTGGGAATGCGTACGATGGTCGCTTCAGATATTCGAAAGCATCTTAGCGCGGCAATTTGCCTATTGGATCCAGAAGGTGAACAGCCATAGGGCGTGGACCTAACTAGACGATCATTGTTCCCCCAAAGTAAGTGATGACCACGCAGCAACACATCTCAACCGGCGAATGGCAATCTGTTGATACTCGCGAAACCTTCGAACTTGGAAAACAAATCGGCGCTCAACTCACCGGCGGGGAGATCCTTCTGCTGAACGGTCCACTCGGAGCGGGCAAGACGGTGTTCGTTAAAGGCATTGCGGCAGGGCTCAATTTCGACCCGGAAGAAGTGACTAGTCCCTCGTTCACGCTGGTCAACCCCTATCCCAGCCGATTGCCAATCTTCCATATCGATCTTTATCGTTTAGACGAGGGCGCGTCAGCGGCACACGCAGTAGATCTCGAGGAATTGCTTAACGACGAGCGGGCGATCGTCATAATCGAATGGGCGGACCGCATGGGGAACTATCCTCTTCCGTCTAATGTCTGGCGCGTCACGATTTCCGGTGATGGGGAAGGGCCTCGCCAGATCTCTATTTCCCGCTGAGATCTTTCTATAGTTTACCCCTTCGCAAAACGTCAACGCTTGACTCCATTCTCCTCAGCGAATATAAGGGCAGGTGCCTTCATCAAAACCAACGTAAGAATGAACGGCAAATCACCAGAGGGACTACGTATTGGCAACTCACATTGAAATAGCCGACAGTCAGGAAATCAAGGGTGATAGGTTTTCCCTGCCAGCCCTCAAAAGCGTCCTCGAGTCGCAGAGTGACGTGCCTTCGCTCGAACAGATCTATGACTGGCTGGAAACTTCCGAGATCTCAGTGGATGAGTTGGGTCCCTACATTGCCTTCAAGGAAGGTAACTACTGGAGACATCGTGTTTGCCGTAATAAGTTTGTCGAGATGTTAGTACTGTGTTGGCGCCCCGGCCAGCGTACCCCGATCCACGATCACAACGGTTCGCATGGCGGAGTAAAAATTTGGAAAGGCATGTTGTGGGAAACGACTTTTAGCTTCGATCAGGACAACGGCCTCGCATACAGATCCGCTCGCGAATATGGCCCGGGCGTAGTTACTGGCTCCGATATACGAGATATTCATCAGCTCGGTAACCCCGACGTCAGCGGTCAGGATCTCATCACTCTTCACGTCTATGCACCGCCACTCGGCGTGCTACACACCTACAAACCGGGAAGCGCCAAGATAGATCTCTACGTCCCCGACGACTCAGAAAACCTCAGCTAACTATCAGCTCCGATTACAAGAATTTCCGTTCGGTCTCAAGTAGCGCTATCACCAGGTGAACGGGCCCTTACTGTTCATTGCGATTGCCAACCAGCGGCCCGACTCAGTTAAACAATTATTCCGCCGTCGACATCGTCTAAGTCACACAAACCGGCACCACCGGAGTGTCAGAGTTTGTCACCTGGCTGAACGCCACCCCAAAATTCTGCGTTGAAACTGACAGCTGATGTTGCTCAAGGTTGGTGCCATTCGCGACCGCCAGTCCTCACTAATACTGAGTGTTGTTAGGCACACGGGCAAAATTTTCACGCTCAATAAGTAACAACTACAGTTCTTACTCCGACAAGGCACAGGCATTGCGATGTCTGCGGCGAAAGGGTGCGGCTGATTGCCCCAACTCTGGGGCGAAAGTCACATTGCGAAGTCCCTCCACCGATTCAGCTTCGGAAGCTGAATTTCTGATCATTATCCAGGAGAAAAAAATGAGAACGATTAATAAGTACGCATCCACTCTGCCTGTCATAGCCGTTTGCCTGTTGGTTCTCGGGAGCGTCGCGGCGTTTTCGCAGAAGAGTCTGATGATGTTGCGAACCGGCCGCCCGGAAGTGAAGGTCATCCTTTCCGGCACGGTCGAGCGTGACAACGCGAAGATTCCTGTTGAGAAGGCATCCATTGTGAAGTCTGGCGAAATCTTGAATTGGACCGTTGTATCTGTAAACGAGGGAAATGCTCCGGCGAGCCAATACAACACCGTAGCGAAGATTCCTGCAGGTACCCAGTTCGTAGGAGGTAGCGCGGTCGCCGAAGGATCGGCCTCGGTAGCCTACAGCATCGATAACGGAAAAACCTTCTCACCGGCTCCAACTATTAATGAAAGACAGGCCGATGGTTCGGTTAAGAAAGTAGCCGCGCCCCTGTCGATGTACACGCAGGTCCGCTATGAGTGGTCCGATCCGCTCAATGAGGGTCAAACGGTGAAAGCTTCCTACAAAGTTCGCCTGAGGTAGTCGGCGAGCCTTTAGCTGGTGCGAGCCCCCCAACCCGGCTCGTTTCCTCATTCCCTTCCCCAACCGTATCGCGAGGATGAATATGATTCAAAGACTTGTCAAAACGCCCTTTACTCTTCTGTGCCGGAGCGCGGTGTTGCTGGCTTTAGCCTGCGCACTATGCATTCCGGTGACGGCGCAAACACCTGGTGGGACTGTCATCTCCAACCAGGCAAGTGCCACTTATTCAGACGGCACCAACAGCTATTCAACCGTCTCAAACACCGTAACCGTCACGGTCTCGAATGTTTCAGGTCTGACAATCACTCCTGATGCGGGCAGCAACCCTTCAGTTGTCGCGGGACAAACTGGGGTGCTGTACAACTTCACTGTTACCAATACCGGCAATTTCACCGACCAAGTCCACTTCCTGGCAAGTGGAGCTAGTGTTCGCGTCACCGGCCCCGGCACGGTCACCCAAGCGGTCATAGACGTGGACAACAGCGGAACTATCAATGCGGGCGACACAGACTTGATGTCGGCGGCTGTTGATTCTGCAAACATTCTGCAGAATGGCAATATCCATGTCCTGGTTGAGGTGAGCATTAGCGCGGGTGCCACGCCGAGTCAGACAGTCCAGGTGTTACTGGGCGACGCTTCTACCGGTAGCCCTTCGTTCGACAATCAGGCCGCTGACTCGTCAGCCAATGAGGTTCGGATCGTTTCTGCTTCGTCAGTAAATGGACTGCGCGAAGCGCGCGGCGACATCTCAACTTCAGTCGTTTCTGATAGCTTACTGCGGCTAACACTAAACGCACCCTCCGGTCCCGTAAATCTCGGCTCCGACATCACCTATACTTGGCAGCTCGAGAATACCGGCGCACGCGATGTCTCCGGCGTCACACTGAACGCGGCGACCCAGGTCTACATCATTGCCCCCATTCCGGCTCGAACGGTTCTAACAGCAGGACAGACCTTCCCTGCCGGAACCCTCTATTCAACCACCGCGCTTACAACTGCCCCGTTGTCAGCCACCTGGGTTAGCGTGGCGCCACCTCTAGGTACGGTGACTCGTCTGGCCTTCCCGGTTGGAGCCACACTCGCAGCCGGCGCCACCAGCTCGGCGATCAATATGATCGTTACGGTGAACACCGGTATCAACACGTCAATCCCAATCGATGAAATCGGTGATGCGTTCGGCAAGAACTTCGTCAACACGACAATCACCGACCAATCTGGCGACACAACGTCCAATAACGGCGATGGGAACGCTAACTTCGATGAAGGATATGTCGCTGGAGTCGGCCACGGCGTGATTCAACAAACTACGCTGACGCAGGTTGGCTCGGTCTTATTGGGACCCGCCAGCGCACCAAGCGCCGTCGGCCCAACCGACAACAACGACGACTACACGAACAAATCCACCAACCCGGGAAATATCGCCCCTGGCGGTACTACCGCGACGTCCGCCCAGCTGGTGTACACCAACACATTGCAGAACAACGGCAATGCTAACGACACGTATACCCTCGACGCTCCTACGGTTCCGGCCGGCTTCACGGTTGAAATCTCAACCAATGGAGGCGGAGCGTGGACAGATGTATCCAGCGGCGGCTCAACGACTCTGGCCGTTGGCTTCGGGAGTTCGGCAAATATTCTGGTGCGCGTCACGGTGCCGGCAGGCCAGTCAGTCTTGTCTGCCTACACCACCGCAATCAGAGCTACCTCGACCGTAACGCCTGCAGCGAGCAACAGAACGCTCGACCGGGCCTACACCGGTTTCGTCCAGCTCACCAAGACGGCCACTGTCGCCAATGGAACGGGAGTGGGCGGAGCAACTGACGCAGTGCCAGGAGCTGTAATTACCTATGACATCACCTACGCGAACATCTCTACATCGAATGGTGATGCCAACTGCGTCAAGTTAACTGCGAGCAATCTCGTCATCACTGAAGACGGACTGTTGGCGCCAAACAACTGGGGCAGCACAACGACCAACTCGGGCTCGCCCAGCGATTCCGGCTCGGGCGTGGTGGCCACGGTAAGCGCAACCAAGTATACCGACACGATTGCGACGCTGGCCCCGGGTACATCGGCCGTCTTCACCTTCAAGCGGTCAATTAACTAAACCAAGTCGAACAAGGCTTGGTATTTCGAAGCGACGTGGCGGTTTCTGGATTCAATCCGCTCCGGAGACCGCCAGGTCGCTTACGGCTTTCCTCCTCCCAAGTGGACCTTCCTCCCCCGTACCCAGATGTTGTTCCTTTACAAAAAATTCGGCCGAGCGCTCGCTGCCCTAATTGTCACAATACTGTGTACGGCAATGGTGAGTTCGCGGACGAATCCAGCTGGCGACGCTACCGACGGCGGAACCACCATTACCAATCGCGCCGAAGCGACTTATCAGGGCGCCGACGGCACGACCTATAACACCTCGTCGCAAACCATAACCCTCACCGTTCTCCCAGTCGCCACTCTGACAGTTGGGCCGAAAGAAACCACGCCATCGGCGAGTGTTGGCCCACAGCAAAGGGTCACGCGACTCTTTCGCATTTGTAATACCGGCAACGTTCCCAGTTCTTATACCATCACCGATGCCAGCGTCAGTTCCCCTGCCAAGCTGATCATCCTGTCGTTTGATAACGACGCCAGTGGCACTGTTTCATTCGATGATCTGCTCATCACGATTGGCGAAACATCATCGATTTCCGTAGCGCCTGGATCATGCCTCGGCGTGCTCGCTGTGGTTGACACTCTCGATATCCCCGCTGACAGCCTGCTGCAGATCAATTTGAGGGCGGGCACCAATGCCGCGGGTGCGGCAAACGGCCGGGCCGAAGACAATGGCACGATTATCAATTCGGTTGGTAGAGGTCCTCAGTTCAGTAACCCAACCAGCGCCGCACTGCCTCCGCTGAAACAGGTCAACGACACTAACCAGACAGTCGTAACCCGCGGCACTCCGTTTACCTATTCTCTAGCTTTTAGGAATAGTGGCGACGTCACCGCGCGTAACGTGATGATCAGCGACGAGATTCCAACCGGCATTGACTATGTGCCCGGTTCCCTTCGACTGGAAAGTAACGGCGGCAAACAACTCACTGATGCTCAGGACGCGGATGAAGGCTTCGTGCGCGGGCAGCATCTCGAATTGAGACTTGCCGAAGTCTCGCCAAATGAGATTGTGCGCTTCAACTTCAAAGCGCAGCTCGGTAGCGATGCGTCAGGCGCCATTGGGCTGGTCAATGTTGCCCAGGTGTTCGCAGATAACACAGCGACAACTAAGACCAATTCGGTGGTCGTCCTGGCGGATCCATTTGGCACCGTCTTTTCCGGACGGGGCGGCGCGGCTTCCCCGGTTCCTGGAGCCGCAGTCTCATTGTTTAGTGACCGGGCTTTGACCAACCTGCTGCCACTACCAACCGGTGGCGGATTCATCCCGAACCTGGAAAACGTCAACCCCTGGACCACTGACTACCTTGGTCACTTCGGTTTCTTAGTAAGCGAGTCGCACATAGGTACTGCTTCGTCGCCCACCAAATATTATCTGCAGGTGACCGCTCCTGGTTTCACCCCGCGCCTGCTTGAACTGACCCTGAGCGCCGGCGACTCCGGGCTGTTTACGCTGACGCAACGAGCGCTCGACGGTCAGGCGTTGGCTGTTGGCGGCGGCT
>DATKIS010001054.1:0-2749 GCA_035543975.1 Pyrinomonadaceae bacterium | reverse complement strand
AAGGCGACTTTCGAAAAGGACCCGACGCGCTACGAGATTCAGTTGGGCGGCACCTGCGCCAGAATGGGTCCAGCGGTAACCGGCAATCCGGATCTCTTTACGGTCTACCAGGGGCGCATCTACATATTTGGCAGCGGCGACTGCAAGACTCGATTCGAAGCAGCGCCCGCCAAATATCTTGAAAGCGAAGGCGGCGCCAGGGTGAACGTCACCGTAACGCCTGAGGGTCTTAAGAAGGGCCAGGCACTCATCGAGAAAGCGGTCGCCGCGGCCGGCGGGGCGGCGCAAATCGATGGACTCAATACCTACCAGGAGAAGAGCACCGCGCTTCAGGGAAGGCACGCAGCCGACGTTGAAGTTAAGACAGATTTGACGGTCGTGTTCCCTGATCGCGTGCGCATAGACCAGGTGTTGCCGGACTTTGCCGATGTTACGGTGATGCGCCAGATAGCTCAGGTGCTCACTCCGGCCGAAGCCTTCGGTGTTTTCCAGAACAGAGTCAGGTCCATGCCCGACGCCGTCCGGGCAGATCTACAGCGCGAAATGCTGAGACGGCCACTCTGGATATTGCGGGCCCGGAAGGACGCGAACTTCAATCCGGTTGCCACCGGCGCCTCGACAGTCGGTGAGTCTACGGTTGAACAAGTCGTAGTCGAGCTAGACGGAACCAGCTACACCCTCGGCATCGATTCAGCCACCGGCAGGTTGTTGACGCTGTCATATTGGCGTCGGGGACCTTTAGGCGACTTTGGCAAACTTACCAAAGTGTTTTCCGACTTCAGGGCGGTCGATGGCATAACTCTGCCTTTCAAGGTCACCGCAACTTTCAATGACCAGCCATGGAAAGAGCAGTCGGCCAACGTTGTCTCAATCGCTATCAACGGCAAAGCCGATCCCACGATCTTTGAGAAACCAAAGACCGCCGGAACGCAATGAAGGGCGGAGCAGCGATGACCTTACGACAAATAAATCGGGGGCAACTCTTGAAGCCGGCGACCGGACTAATCCTGGCCGCAGTGTTACTCCTCCCGGGCGTGAGCGCGCTGGCGCAATCCCCCGATTGGCTGCAATGGGGTGGGCCCCATCGCGATTTCAAGTCGGATGTGACCGGACTTGCCGCCGTTTGGCCGGCAGCCGGGCCGCGGCGTCTCTGGAGTCGTCCGCTGGGTGACGGTTATTCCGCGATTGCCGTCGCGGGTGGCAAGTTATTCACCATGTACCGGAGCGGTGATCAGGATGTGGTGATCGCCATTGAGGCGGCGACCGGCAATACCATTTGGGAGTATCGCTACGATGCGCCCTTCACCCCCGAGTATGAGCTTGCGCAAGGACCAGGGCCCCGCAGCATGCCGCTCGTAGTTGGGAATCAGGTCTATGCGGCCGGGCCGACTGGGAAGTTTCACTGCCTGGATAAGCAGACCGGCAAAGTCATTTGGAAGCACGACCTGATCGAGGAGTTCAAAGGGACGGTTCGCGTTCGCGGCTATTCTTGCAATCCGGTCGCCTACAAAAACACCGTAATCATGATGGTGGGCGGTGCCGGCCACGCCCTGGTCGCTTTCAATCAGAAGGACGGCACAGTCGCGTGGCGGAAGCAGGACTTTGCCAACGCCTACTCATCGCCGATGCTGATCAAGGTTGATGGGCAGGATCAGTTAGTGGCGTTCATGTATGGCGAGGTCATCGGAGTGGATCCGAATAACGGCGAGCTTCTGTGGAGCTATCCACACCCGACCGACTCTGGGGTAAACGTAAGCATGCCTGTTTGGGGCGACGACAATTTGTTGTTTTCATCATCCGGTTACGATGGCGGCAGTCGGGTGGTGAAACTCACCAGAAGTGGCAACCGGACGACGGTTCAGGAGGTTTGGGCAAACCGTTTGATGCGAGTCCACTTTGGCAATGCTATTCGGATTGGCAACTACGTCTATGCTTCCAGTGGTGACTTCGGCCCGGCGCCCTTCACAGCCATTGATGTCAGAAGCGGACAAGTGGTCTGGCGCAATCGAGGCATTGCGCGAGCCACTGGTTTACTTGCCGACAAGCGTTTCATCCTGCTGGATGAAGATGGCAACCTGGCGCTTGCCACACCCACGCCGGAAGGTTTGACGATCAACTCGAAGGTCGAGCTATTGACTGGCAGTGCCTGGACAATTCCGACTTTGGCCGGGACTAACCTTTACGTCCGCGACCGCAGGAATCTGATCGCGCTGGATTTGAAGTGAGCAGTTGTTTATGTGGGTTCGGGTAATTTCGTGGATCGTCTGAAGGTTTAAGAAGTGGCCACGATCCACGAACCAGCACGAGCAAGGTTGGTAGACATTCTCGGGGAGGGTTCAAGGCGGATTATGGCCGGGATGTCAGACCAACCGAACGAAGTTCCTCTATCTCCTTACGCACCCCCTCCACCAAAGCCTTCGTTATTTGTCTACCTTTCGCTCTGGTGGCGAGGGTTGCATCCCCATAAATACCCGTCGCCGAATAGACCCCTTTCCCCTTCGGATTGCGCGTCAATCCGCGTTCATTGCTCGGATGGTAGTCTTTCGCAGCCTTCCTCATGTCTACTGTCGATGGGGCCATATAAAGCATCATGGAAGTCTCAATTTCATCCGCGTGCGTTCCACCTTCCTGCTTGCCTATCGCTTTCTCGACCGGACCGAGGACCTTCAGAATGTCGGTATAGTGAAGAACTATTCCATCTTTCGCGAGCAACTCGGCCGCGGGTTTCAGGGCCCTCAGAGTTGAGACA
>DATKIS010001053.1:0-5721 GCA_035543975.1 Pyrinomonadaceae bacterium | reverse complement strand
CAGGATCGTGGCTTTGATTCCCCGGTTCATGCGGTTGAGCTTGACCAGGGGCGTGCGGCCGATTAATCCAAGAACGCTATCGTAATATTGCATTCCGATCTCCGAAGTTTTCTGATTGGCTATTTGTGACGGAACTTTTCTAACAGAACTTCAACCTCAGCGCTATTGGAGAAGTCCGCCTTCGCAGAATTTTTTCGCAATTAGCTCGCCGGCCACGCGATTGCCAAGGGAATTCCAGTGTCCATTACCGAGGTTATTACCAAATCCGTGAAGGTAGGCCTGATTGGTTTCGGCAAACGCCTGCAACTCAGGCGCTAGCGTGACCACTGGGATCTGCTCCCGGCCGCAAAACTCCGCGATGCGCTTGTCAGGGTACAAAAGGTCCCCGATACCCAGGCTTTTCTTAAACTCCTCCCGCAACTTCGGGTCGCGGTACACTTGCGGACCATTGCTTAGCGTAACCACAACAAACCTGGCTCCGTGGCTCTTTACTTCGTCTCGCATGCCGGCAATCAAACTCTCAGTTACGCGCCAGGCGTCAGTCCATACCGCATTGATGGGCTCGAGGTATACCAAATGTTCGGTGCCTAGTTCTTCGGCCAACTGTAGTACGTCTCTCTTTGGCTGCTGCTCGCCTCCCTGCTTCGCCTCGGTTGCCTTTGCCGGTTGCGGCGGTTTGGAGCGCCAGGCAGTCAGGCGAACCTTGAAACCACGATGTCCCTCAACCGCCGCCTGTACAACGCGCGAATGAGCGCGCAGCCACCTGCCGAAGCGATTGATCCACGACTGCCCGCCCAGAAATGCGCGGGAGTGTCTAAATGAATTGTCCAGAGTCAGCTGATTTTCGTGGTAAACGAAATAAGGAATTTTGTCAGTCTTCTTTAGAAGGCGAGAATTATCGACGACGTCGTTGTTGGTAGTTACGGCCAGCATCACGATGTCTGGCGAATATTTCCAAACGTGTTCACGGAGCGTTAGCAATTCCTGCCCGGTGCCGTACCCCGAGACGCCGAAATTGATAACTTCGACCTGCTTGCCTCGGAACGCATCACATTCCTGAAGTTTCCCGGCCATCACCGACCAGAAGGCTTCTTCCGGAGCGACTGAAAACGCTTCCGCATATGAATCGCCCAGCACTGCAATCCTGATAACGTTCGGCGGTTTCGCTAACGTATGCTCGTGATCACGCAGGCCGTCACTGTTGATACGCACATAGGTCTGGCCCTCTCTTTGAAACCAGCCTTCCGTTTGGGGCCGAAGCGCGTAACCGCGGGAATCGTCGAGGGTGTAGAAATCCGGAGCAGAGTAGCCGGAAACGCGCAGCGCCACCTCAGCGGCCAGGCCGCCAAAAAGAAACCCAACAGCTGCCAGCAGCAGTTTCGCGAAGAGCTTTCTTGCTCGCCCACGTTTCGGCGTCATCGGTTGTTGAAGAGAAATAATGAACGGGACTACCTTCGGGACTCCCGGTCTTCAAATTTGATTGGAAGGATACCTTAAGCGAAGGTGGAGGATATTGTCCAAAGGCCGAGGTTAACAGATCGGATTGGAGGAGCATCCACGAAATAACGCGAAAGTTCACTAATCTTCCTCAGCAAAAATGCTGAGGCCCGGATGCGCTCTCCCCTTCGCATCCGGGCCTCTAACAAGGTCGCCAATCTTGCAATCGACAACCGAGCCTAAATTCTTACTGGTTAGTACCGGCGATACTTATCGCGAATCTTGTAGGTGTAAACTGCGGCACCCGCACCGCCAGTAATCGCCCCAATTATCGCGCCTTTCTTTCCGCCGATCAGGCCACCAAGCAGTGCCCCACCAACGGCGCCCCCCGCTGTTGTGATCTTGTCCCGGTGCTTGTTCCAGACGGAGCGATCATCATAACGATAGTTATCGTTATAGACGTTGTCGTACCTGCTGTCATAGCGGGAGTCATAAACCGGACGCGTGTTATAAACCTGTCGATTTGTCCAACGAGCACGTCGCTGCGCTGCAACTGGCAAAGCGGTCATGCTGAGAACTACTACGCAAATTAGAGTGGCAATAAGTTTCTTCATCGTTAACCTCCGCTGGAAGTATTGGCAACGGTCATGCCACATGGCTTCCGTTCCGTGTACTTGTAAAATGGTGCGTGGATCGAAGGAATTTAGTAACTGTGGGGACTGCCGAAGTGATTGGCGCAAAGCGCGTCAACGATAACGTATAGGTCGATCTACTTCTCCCACCTTTTGGGGTAACGAACTACTGCGGGGTGCTGGAACTGTTTTCCCGGCCGCGCCGGCCGCGACTGCGCATTTCCGTTCTCATCTGCTGAAACTGCGTCCACTGCTCAGGCGTAAGTACCTTCTGCAGCCGTTCGTCTGCCTGTTTACGAATTTCGCCAACTCGCGGCTCCGCTTCTTTTCTAAGGGCCTGGAGTTGTTCTCTGCTTTCGCCGAAAACTTTGCGGACCTGGGTTTTCTGCTCGTCGTTTACGTTTAGCTTATTAAGCATACGTTCAAACTGATCCTCGCGTGAGGGCGGCGCTCCAGCCCTGCTCCATCGCTTATACGCATTAAAGGCGAGAGCCCCGGCGGTGAAACCAAGTATGAATATGACAATGGCCGCCCCGCGTACCTGCCACTTGCTCTTGTTGATCGTGTCCATGATTTACTTCGTCACCTCATCGTCTGCTCCGTAGAGCGTGGAGAGAATCTGGGCTTCGGAAACCTGCTCGTTAGCGGCTTCGCTCTGATCGAGCAGCACTTCTTCAGCGGAATAGGCGTTGAGCGCCGTCATCTCCTGCGTGCCAACCACCGTCTGTCCACCCGGAATTACAAACGTCAAAACTGCCAGGGCGGCCACGGTGGCGACCATTGAAGAAGCCAGGGCTCCCGCCGCGCGCCACACTTTGGTCCACGCCCACAGTCCCCCTGAGGTCTCCCGTTCTCTCAGAGTCGCCAGGACTCGGGTATGAAAGAAGGGGGAGGGCTCAAAGGTTTCAACCACCCGCTCGCGCAGGAGAAGCGTAGAGATCTGCGCCGCTACAAAGGCCCGGCCGCAATCCAGGCACTCGCGTGCATGCTCACGAACGGCTTCCAGATCGCTCTCACTCAAACTTGCCAGAGGCGCGCTCTCAATAAGATTGATGATGTGATTTTTGTTCATCTTATTATTCTCCCGCATGTTTTGAACTTCCCGCGTCACCCTTACTCTTGTAGCGCATGAGTTTCTCAACCGCATCGCGCATCCGGCGGCGCGCTCGAAAGGCCTGTACCTTTACCTTCGACTCAGACCAGCCGGTCATCTCGACCACGTCTTTTACTGAAGCATCCTCGCCATCAATCATAGTCAGCACCAACTGGTCGTCGGGCGCCAAAGTTTGCAAGACCCGTCCAGCCAAATCAGCTGCCACCAGGCTGCGCTCGCTGGATTGGTGACGCTCGGTGGCGGTCTGGGAGAGGTTATTGTCCAACCAACCCGTCTCGTCCTGGGTCAGATCTGACACTGTCAATTCGGGCCGGCGTTTGGAACTCCGCAACAGGTTAAGGCAGGTGTTAGTCGTGATCCGCGTCAGCCAACCTTCCATTGAACCACGGCCTTCGAAACTGCCAAGTTCAGTAAACGCCTTCAGAAACACTTCCTGCGCGGCCTCCTCTACCAGGCTGCGCTGTCGAAAGAACTTGCTCGCGTAATGAAAGACGCGACGGCTGTACCGGCGCATGATCTCTTCAAAGGCAGACTCATCTCCTTCACGCGCGAGGCGCGCCAAATCCAAGTCTGAGGCCTGTTCATGACTATTCGACAGGAATGATCCCTCATCGATAGGCTCTTGAATGGCGGACTCAAATAGTCCTGAATCCGCCATCCAGTGTGGGGTCGTGATTGCAGCACCCTCAGGCGAACCTGCCTCAGAGGAACCGCAGCTAGTTACTGGACCTGACGCCCACCGCGTTTTCCCCCTTGGGACTTAAACTCGGCACGCTTTTGTTCGATCTGAGTTTTCTGTTCAGAAGTCAGGATAGACTGCAGCTCATTACGCATCTTGAACTGCTCACCCATCAGTTTCGCCTGCAGTGCAGCTGTCTCCTGCAGTTTCTGGGTTGCCAGGGCCTCGTTGAACGTACCGCCATCGCCTGCCTGACGCAACTCCTGACGCTTGGCCCGAAGTTCCTGATGCACTGACTTGGTACGCTCGCGGAAACTCTCACTGATCTGCTTCATTTTAGCTTTCTGCTCGTCAGTCAGGGTAATCCCGCGAAGCATCAGACCATGACCGCCGCCATGCCTCCCGCCCATACGGTCGCCGCCGCGGCCGCGCTTGCCGGGTTTGCCCCAGCCTTTGCCTGCCCCATGGCCGCGTCGTCCATGGCCTTCGCCCTGGGTCGTAGCCTTGGGGTCCTGATTAGTTGTGGTTGTTTGGGCCAAAGCTATCGGGGCGGCCAACGCAATGGCCGACAGGGAGGCGATAGTCAACGTCCTGATCTTTCCTAGTTTTTTCATTTTCTTCCTTACTCCTGGTTACCTTGGGTTCTGGAGGCCTTTATTAGCTTCCGACTTGTAAGACACGCTCCGCAACAAAAAGGTTACAAAGTAAGCTCGGGCCAATTACGCAGACCGAGTCGAGGCTCCTTTTGTGGTTAGCCATAACGGAACCGAGCGCCGGAGGTCATCAGGCGTTTAGAGTACAACCTTCAGGTTGGGTCTTCCGTAGCATCAAGCTAAACCAGCAAGCTAAAGCTTGTACTCTAGACATCTGTCGGGTTGACGGGTCATTCCTTACTACAAAGCTTCTAACCGATTATCAAAACTACCTGCTGCTGCGTCTGTAACCTCTCAACTCCTTGCGGTGTCTGAGCTATTGGCAGACAAGGAATATGAAAACAGCAAAACAAACATACTTCGCGGCAATCCTAATGCTCCTGATTTCATGCGGATTGGCCAGCGCCCAGTCCGGGCTCGGGAGCAGTGAAGTGCCTCCAAACAAGTCGGGCACTGACGGCCCCGCACCAGCGCCGGCAACCGGCGTTGACGCCAACTCTGAATACCAGACGCGCACCGAAGAGCTCCTGCGTCTCCAGGAAACCCAGGTCAAAGAGGCGACGGCTAAACTGGATCAGATTCGCCCACTGGTCGCGGAGGGTTTGATTGCCAAGGTCGAGCTCGAAGACGGCCAACAGGCCCTGGCAAATCTACAGGCCCTGCTGGAAACTGGTCGCAAAGAACTAGCTGCCTACCAACAAAAGATTGCGCTAATTGAGGCCGAGGCTAAGCTGGCGAAGACCCAGGCAACAACCACTCCCTTGAAGCTGGCCGCAAAGCCATTAACCAGGCCAATCCTCATGCGATACAACGGCACTGCCGGCTGGTCGATTGGAAATCTGACCGGCATCCAGTCCTTTTTCTATAGCGAGTTTGGACGTTCACTACCCACCAGCGCGGTGGGCCAGTCAGCCACCCATAACCGCCTGCGATACAATCACAGCAACGCAGTTGATGTAGCGCTCCACCCTGACAGTGCCCAGGGGAAAATTCTGATCAACTACCTGCAAACTCAGGGGATTCCCTTTCTCGCATTTCGCGCCGCTATTCCTGGGGTAGCCACCGGTCCGCACATACACATCGGTAATCCTTCCCACCGCATTTAGGGTGCCGACTCTGGCGCGGCGGGGCAGTAGCCCGACCGTGAGGAAGGGCTCCGGGATACCCACGCTTGCCCGTTGCAACTCTTGTCCCGAGCTCTCCCTC
>DATKIS010001052.1:0-4084 GCA_035543975.1 Pyrinomonadaceae bacterium | reverse complement strand
GGGCATCAGCAAGCATTCAGACGGCTCAACAAGCAAACGGCGGGACCGGCATAGAGTTGAGCACCGGAAAGGGGCTACAAGTAACCACCGACCAGGCTCAGCCGACGAAGGCTGAGAAAGGGCTACACATCTCAACCTCTTCGTCATCCCGGGAGATTTACCAGGAACTTTCGGGACTCATCAATATCTTTCTAATCCCCCTGGCGGCCATTGTGTCGGCGTTGCTCTATTTGAAAATGCGTCAGTTGGGTGGTGAACCTCTCAGCGCGGCGCTGGAGAAGATTGAAGAGATCGACATAGGGCGAAGTGAGTGGCAACGCCGCATGCGAACCCGTCTTAGTCTTCATCCTTCCCGTGGCAGCAGACCGAGTAGCCGGGCTGAGTAAGAGACGCGAGACGCCAGGAACAGATGGATTGTCCATTGCTCATTTGCCAATTTTCATTTGTCATCGTTCTCCGCAGGAGTGCTGCGTCGAGCGTAAGGCTCATGAATGCTGACGATGGAAAATGAGAAATGAGAAATGAGAAATGAGAAATGAGAAATGAGAAATGGAGAATCTCATGCCGTGTGCGATTCTTGCCGTTCAGCGGTCGTAGTGACCTCAACCCAACTTTCATTTTCATTGCGATCCTCAGCACTCAGGACTCCTCCGGAGAACAATGACAAATGAGAAATGGCAAATGACATATGGAAAATCCTTTTGCTGGTCGCGTCAGGGCCTCAACCTAGCTACCTAGGTACGATAGGGGTATCGTCCGCAACTGGCTCCTCGCCCTCATCCACTGAAGCGTTTATCCCTATCGGCGACTGGCTTACTCGAGTACCTAGCTGCTTATAAGCGCGTCTGACCTGCGCGATATCGCAGGGTGTCGGCCCTTCCATGCCGTTTGACTGGTTCATGCGTTTCAGCTTGTTCATTACGGTGCTGCGATCTTTGCAGTTGTAGCAATCGAGCAGGCCGAAGCTATGGCCTAGTTCATGGGCGACGGCATTAGTAAGGGTCTGGGAGTCGGTCAGCGCCGGATCTAGAAGGATTGCTGCATAGGTCACCAACTGTGTGCCATCTGCGCTGTAAGCCTTAAGCTCGCTGCCGTGCCGCGTCTTTTGGTTAAAGACTGGCGCACGCATGATCGTCAGGCAATTCCGACACTCTCGCGCTGCGGACGTTGTGCCGGCGTAGTGCAGTCTGACTCCCGATCCAGTGGATTGCCATTCGGCGTCCCATAGGAGCACGGGCTTGAGCAGATAAGGAACTTCCTCAGGCGTGAAATTCGCTTCAAGGATGTAGACGTCGATCCGAGTATTAGAGCCCCATGTCCAGAAGCCAAAAGCCGGGGCACGCTCGCCTGCGTTGCAAGCTGCCAACTTCCCGGCATTCTGCGAGAAGACCGGGGAGGCAAACAAACCAATAAACAGAAACAAGACGATAACCCGGTGGAGGCCTGCACCCACCAGCCTGGATCCTTCGCCGCGATAATGCTGATCTCGCCTCATATTATTCGGTGACAGACCGGTTTTTGAGTGTTGGCGTAACCGCTAATTGCCGATGAAGTTGATAGATGCCCCTCACTACTTCAAGGTCGCAGCCGGAGGGTGAAACTAAACCATTGTCTCGGTTAATACCGGGAAAGCCATTCATGATCGTCTGTTTCTTCTCGCAGGTCGTACAGTCCCACAGGCCCAACCCGTGACCCAGTTCGTGTGCCATATAGCCCTGCAGTGCTTTCGGACTGGTAGTGGCCAGGTCGAAGTCGATCCAGGCGGAAATCAGCAAGCCATCGCGGTCACGACTGAGAGGGTAGAAAAACGCGTAATGTTTTCGGTCGCGTTGGTGAACGTCGCTCCGGCTAACGGTAAGACATCCCTGACAATTGATTAAGCTGTCACCGTCTCCTGCGTCTACAAACCTGACATGTGCTCCGGCGCGTTCTGCGGTCGCCGTCCAGATCGTCATCGCGTCAAACAATCTTCCGCGTTGCTCAAGCGTAAACATATTTCTGATGAAGTGGACCTTCACCGTGGTGTCAGGCGGCCAATAGTAAGCGCTGATTGGGGGAGCATTGCGATTGGTAGTACAAACGCGCCCAGCCTCTTGTGCGTTAATCGTGCCAGAAATAATGAGAATGAAGAGAAGCAGTAATAGAGTTTTCATGGAGACGCGATCTTTGAGGATTGGGTAGCCGAAGGCGGGCGAGGTTAATTGAGAGTCACGCGCGAGGACGGATCTGGAATCGAACTGGCGGGAGGTTGGTCTATTTCGGTAATAGTCAGCTTGCTGGCGAAGCGTTTGTAGTCGTAATAGCGGACCTTGATGCGGTAGTGAACATCGTAGTGAGGAAAGCGAAGGATGTCGTCAGCGTACGTGCTGGCCGGAAACCAAAGGTCGCTTCCGCTGGACTCGCGCACGGTCTCGAATACCGGGAACCGCTGCTTACCGCTCGGCTCGACCGTTCCTTTTATTTTGACGATTTGATAGTTGCGGGCATCGGCCCATATGCGGCCGACAAAGAAACGTTCACGCATTCGATGGGGGTTTGGCGTCGGAACCGGAGCGACGTCAAAGGCAAGCACCTCGCGCGGTCCAAACAGTTCGGTGCCGGCGTAGGTCAGCCGGTATTTCCCTTTTTCCGCGACATCGATACCGAGCAGTTGGGCCCCAGCCAAATCCTGAATATCTTCTTTGGTGATCTTCAACTTTCGAATAGTGGAGGCTGGGTGATAGAAAACCCGCTCGATTCGAGTTCCCTTATCGTCAAAAAGAAATTGCGAGTTGCGAATGTATTCGCCGGTGACTTCGCCGTTGGGCCCCAGGGTCTGCAACGTGACATCGCGCTTGAAGGTGTGTTGAGTGAGCTCCATGCGCATGTTTGATTCTGTTTCGACCAGCATTGCGACGATTAGCTGGGGAGACATAGGTGGAGCCCCAGAATCGATGCTCGGGTGAACCATGAGGTGATCGGTTGAGTTCTGTTGCGCCAATCCTGCCTGGCTCACCAGGCAAAGCAGAAACAAGCTGCAGAGCGATCGAAGAAATCTATTTTGTTGCGTTGGCATCGTCGTGTTTGGTGTCGAGTAGAAGGCGGGTTTGGTCCGAAGCAGATGTTGGACAAGGCTGGGGTCGAGGTGGGGTGATTGGGACAGACCCCGGCATAACGCCGGGTTCGTTTGCCACTAAAAGCAGGCTTACGCGCTGCAAACGGCGCTACATGAGATATAGTTGGCACCCGGCATGCCAGTGCGTTTGGGGTTGATACGAGTCTCGAAACCACTAACAATCACAGAGGCACAAAGCACAGCAAGAATGCGCAGACGGAGTGAGCCCCGGGTATCAGGAGAGTACTGATCCATTTTGATAATTCATCAGGCATGATTTCAACAATCGTCGGAATTGGTAGGATAATGGAACCCCAAGTTCTTCTGCGACGTAGTGTCGGCGAATGGTCTTGATCTGGTGATTCCAATGGCTCGATTTTCAAAAAAGGATCTGCAAATGAGTCTCAAATCTCGAATCATGCTTTTGACGGTAGTCGTTGCTACTCTGGTGCTCTTGGCGGTTGCAGGATGCGCTCGGCATCCAGAGGGTAGTCACGCTCAAAACGCCCCGGCTTCACCTGCCCCCTCGCCAAAACTCATCACTCCAGCTGACCTGGCGAAGCTACGTTGGATTGAAGGCTCCTGGCGAGGTACCGGCGATGGGCAGGCACCTTTCTACGAGCGCTACAAGTTTGAGAACGACACGACGCTGGTGGTGGAAACCCTCACTGACGAAACCTTGAGCAAAGTCAGCGAGGTGGATCGCTTCGAACTGAAGGATGGACATTTTGGCAAGAGCGCTAACGACTCGGGTTCCGTGGCGACGGCGCTAGACGATACCTCCATTACATTTTCTCCGCTTGGGAAGGCCCGAAACTCTTTTCGTTTCCAGCGCGAATCGGACAATGCCTGGAGGGCCATTCTCAATTGGACTGACAAGGACGGAGCCGCAAAAGAGCGCATTTATCACATGGAGCGTTTGGGGCTCCGCAATCCCTGATCCCTGGCGAAAGCGGCCCTCCCACGCAAGCGACGCCGCTTCCCTTGCTG
>DATKIS010001051.1:0-2938 GCA_035543975.1 Pyrinomonadaceae bacterium | reverse complement strand
GCTCGAGCCAGTAGAGGCTGTTTGTCACTAAGTTGACAATGATTTCCTCCATTTCCGACGGATCGACCCGAACCAGGGTCTGGGACTCCGGCAAAGTTACCTTGATGTTCAATCGGTTGAGGTCGGAATCAAAAATGGCTAATGCGTCACCGATGATGTTCTCAAGATACAGTTGAGCGGTTCGTCCTCTTAGGCGTCCGCCGAAAGGCTCCATGCGTCTGAATGCTGTGGCCAGAACGGCTATCTGCCTACGGATTACTTGAAGGCGTCGAGCGGCTATGCTCCGAATATCATTGGTGCCATTTTGCCTTTCCACGTCCGCTAATCCGAGGTCTGCTTCATTTACAATTGCTGCGATTGGCTGCCGACCTTCATGCAATACGTGGTCGACAAGCTGGCCCAATGTTGCTAACCGTTGGTAGCGCGCGAGTACGGTCTGTATTTCTTTTATGTGACTGTTGTAAGCAGCCTCAGTCGACCGCACGAGCTGCTTCGCTTCTTTGTCTTTAGGCAGTTTACGAGCAATATAGTCGGTCAGAGGCTGAAGGCTAAATCGGGAGAAGATTCCGCCAACTGCTTTCTGTTTTCCCTTCGCGCGGGGACGTGTCTTATAACGTTCTTGCTCCAGCCTTGCCAGGATGGCAATCATAACCATGCGTAAATCGCGAAGAGCTTGATTCTCATCAAGGCCTTCTCGGTTCGACTGGTCCTTTAGTTTTGGATTGCCATCGGCAGTAATGTGAACGACGCCATAAATCTGATTATTCGACAACCGAAGCGTTGGAGTCTGAACGCGCCTTATGTCTAAGCGTAACCAATCATCCTGAGGCTCTCCGTATGGAAGAACCCGAAAATTATCTCGATAAATGTTGATCCCCGCCATCGCATCGAGATCACGGCGGACATCCTGCACAGTGGACTGAACCTTCTGAAGAACATTTCCGAGTTCGTCACGATCCCAAACGCGCAGCTCAATCTCCAGAGGTCCGCATTCTAGTGGGTAAGCCTTCTCGGGCTCTTCTCCATCTGTTGAGTCGCGAACCTCCCATCTGTCCTCAGACACTTTTGCACGCAGAAACTTGCCTTTGAATGGGTATTCTTTTCCTTCTGCCAAGATTTTGTACTTCAGACTGTATGAGCCGTCACCATTGATTCGTCCATTGACGGTGTAGTGAGGGTGTTTGAGGATAGCGGGTGGTTGAATGGCCGTGCTGAATTCTGAAAATTCCGCCGGCAACTCCAATTCGATATCAAATTCCTGTTGCTTCTCCGCTCTTGGCGCAATCAGGCGTGCCAAGCCTCGTCTTAGGTCCTCAAATTGTTTTGCTTCCCATGTCTGCCGTAGACCTGCCATCCGAATTATGGTTCCGTGCGAAAGTTCTGGCCGAGAGGGCGGTTTCTCGGCGCCCTTCCACAAGGCGAGAATTGAACCGTCAGGGCAAATTTCGATGGGTGGTCGTTCCTCCCATAGGACTACGACCTCATCTAAATAGCGGTCTTCAAAATCAAACTGGGTCCAATCAAAAATCGCATAGACTTCCTTCGGCTTACCTTCCGCTCTAGATACGACTTCCAGTTCATTGGCCAGCCGAGAAGAGGCAAAGCGTCCGATGCCCTTCTCACCCAGATAGCGACGATTAAGCTTCGGACTGCGCAGCCGATCTCTCTTTGAAGGAGTAGCGGGCTCCATCCAGACGGTTTTCACCAAATCGAGTGGCATGCCATGCCCGTTGTCGAATACTTCGATACTCCCTTTTCCAATCTCGAGCGGTGAAGCAAACCGAACTAACACCCGAGTGGCATCTGCATCGTAGGCGTTCTTTACCAGCTCAATGACTGCCGCAACCTCATTACTGATTAGTTCCTGGCCCAGAGTGCGAAGAAGACGCGCTCGAGGTCGCAAGCGAGACCCTTCGTCTTGCTCATCCACGGGTGTTGGGAGTTCAGTTCTAGTTTGCATCGTTACGAACCAACCTTCCAACCACTTCTCTCATCACCGGTGGGCAAACGGCATTGCCAATCATCTTAATCCGATCGCGGCGACTTCCGGCTTTGAATTTCATCTTGGGCGGCATACCCATAGCTGCTTGAAGTTCTGGCGGCTGAAGCATCCGCATGACGTGCCCGTGTTCTGGATCAGGCTTGACCACAGCGAAGCGGTCCACGGTTGTAATTGTGCGTAGCGGCCGGTCCAACGGCTGCCACCCACCAGCATGATCGGAGCCGTAGTAAACGAGGAGAAAAGGCTTGTTCTTTCCGACAACTGCGATTCCGCGTTCAAACCGTTCAACAGTGGCCTTGGCCCGTTTCGACTTCTTAACCGGCGTCCAGTTATAGCGGCCATTTAAGTTCACGATTTTTGAAGCATTCCTGACGGCGCGCTTTCGTGGCTTCACCTTCTCCGGATCCTGATTAAGGTCGGCCACAAGGAATAGGCGACGACGCGACTGCGCCACACCAAAGGCCGCAGCATTAAGAACCTGCTCACGCAACTTGTATCCGAGACTAGCCAGAGCTTTCTTAAACTCAGCGTAGCGGCTCCATCGTTTCATGCCGACTACATTTTCGATGACCAGCCAGCGACACTTGAACGCCTCCGCGAATCGCACCACCTGAAAAGCCGTGTCTTTACTTTGTTCCGAGCGTGGCTTATTGCCTTTCGCTGGGCTGTGGCTGGTACATTCGGGCGAGGCGATAATGAGATCAATCTTGCCAAGTCGCTTCACGAGCGCAGCGAGATCTACATCCTCCAGTTTGCTGTGAATGAACTCAGTCTGTGGAAAATTTGCCTTGTGCGTCTCGCCGGCAAGTTCCCACAGGTCAATCGCAGCTACGATCTCGATTCCTGCCTCATGTGCTCCGGAGCTACTCCCGCCTGCACCCGCAAACAAGACTATCGCCCTAACGGGTCTTTTCTTCTTCCTTCGCTTACTCAAGC
>DATKIS010001050.1:0-3414 GCA_035543975.1 Pyrinomonadaceae bacterium | reverse complement strand
TGGAACCAGGACATCTCGACCATGCCGGTTGATCCAAACTCCGCGAATCTAATTTCCAGCATCGGGGTAAACACCGGACTGCACCCTGATTTCGGAACGGTGTACAACGGCGCGCCCAACGGCATTCCCTACGTGGTGGTAAGCGGCACCCAACCGCGGGTACCGATTACTTTTACCGCCTATGGCGATGAAAGTGATCCGGGTCCCTACCCGGTACCCGCCAACGCTCCCATCGAAGGTGGACCAAGCTCTGACGGCGACCGGCATGTGCTGGTGATCGATCGCGACAACTGGAGACTCTACGAACTCGGTTACGCGTTTCCCATCAACGGCGGCTCCAGTTGGAACGCAAACTGCGGCGCCATTTTCGACTTAAACTCAAATGCGTTGCGCCCGGCCGGCTGGACTTCAGCTGACGCGGCTGGGCTGCCGATTTTCCCCGGCCTGGTCCGTTACGACGAGGTGTTTGAGCAAGGTGTAATTTCCCACGCAATTCGCTTCACCGTGCAGAACTCGCGCCGAGCTTACATTTCGCCCGCGCGTCATTACGCCAGTAGCAACACCAGCCCGAACCTGCCGCCCATGGGCATGAGGGTCCGACTGAAGGCGTCGTTTAATATCTCTGGGTTCTCTCCCGCGATGCAGGTGATCCTGCGGGCGATGAAGAAGTATGGAATGATCGTCGCAGATAATGGCTCTAACTGGTACTTTAGCGGCGCCCCCGACCCGCGCTGGAACGACGACGAGCTGAGCACCCTGAAGGCGATCAAAGGTTCAAACTTTGAGGTTGTGCTGATGGGTACGATCGTAACCCAATAAGTCTCACTCAATGTCCGCCACACTCTAGTTTGTCGCTGGATCCGAAGGAGTCTCCGATCGAATCAACGACAAACTACTTCAGTGTGTCGGGCAACTGAGCCACAACGGCCAGCTTGGATCACAACGCTCAGGGTGAAGGACAACCATCCGGCGTAAACTAACAGTTTGTTTTACAACTCACTTCGCCGCGGGCTTGTTCAACGGTGCAAACTTCATCCGCGGCAGCGTGATCCTGGTAGTCGACACGGGCTCGCCTTTCAAAAATTCCAGCATCACATCCTTAATCTTAGGTGACGACAGAAAGAGCGGATCGCTATGCACCGCGCCTTCAATGATCAGATGTGTGCTGTTAGGAAACCCGGCCCGATATTCCTCTCCGTTGCTCACCGGCGTGCGACCATCCAGGGTGCCGCTGATAAAAAGGGCAGGCACGTCTGAACGCAGCGGTGAGCGAAAAACATCTCCCAGGTCCGGCGCTTTCCATGCCTCGCATATCGCGGGAAACGGGTAGTTGGCCAGGTCTTCAAACAATGTTCCTGGTGCTTCGCGTTTAATCTGTTCGCGGCGCGACACGGAAATCCCTGAAGCGCAGTCCATCATGTAAGACATCGCTGAACCAATGCCGCTGCGTGTCTGGTTAAACCAAACTTGCGCCGGATTGGAATAATCGCCTTTCGAAGCGCGATAGAACAATGCTGGATATGATGCCAGTACATCGGTGCCTATATTGTTAGCTGCGATAAACTGCATTACAAACTTATTCACAGTGAGGCTCACCTTCTGCTTCGTCCTTGGATCAGTAATTTCAACGACCGCTGGTTCTTTGTCCAGGTGATCGAAAACAGACTTCACCAAGCCGAGGAAGTCAGGGATCTCTTTTCCGAGGTCGGGATCAGCCTTGATGACCGCCGCCAAATCTTCCATGTGCTTCTGAACACTACCGGGCAATTTGTAAGTGTGATCCGGTCCCTCTGTCCCCGCGAGAATCACCTTGTGAACACTCTGGGGGTGACGTCGCACGGTAGCGAAGGCCAAGTGAGTACCGTAACTTATCGCCCACAGGCTGATCTGTTTCGTTCCCAGCGCCTGACGCAGGTCATCCAAATCGTCAGCGCTTTCGTTGGTATTGTAGGCCGCAAGATCCACGCGCTGGATCTTGCTCCAATAGAAAGCGCACTCCTCCGAACGCTCCCGCATCGCCTTGCCAACGGTCTCTCGTGACGGGATCACGTCGAGGGGCAGGTCGATTCTTTGCATACAAGTGAGATTGGGTTTTGAGAAACCGGTGCCTCGCTGATCGAATGCGATCACGTCTCCGACCTCGCGCAAAGCCTTGAAGAGGGCGATGCGAGGGCCGCGCGCTGCGCCGATGCCGCTGCCTCCCGGTCCGCCTGCCAGATAAACAATTGGCGGCCCCGGGTTTTTGGCGGTGCTTTTGAAACGCACAAAAGCTAACTCGATTAAGTTGCTTTGAAGATCATTGCGATTTTCCGGGACTAACAATGTGCCGAATTCCGCATCCGTTTTTTCGTGTTCGCCATACTCAAATACATACGGCTTGATTTTCAAGTCTCCAGCTTTTTGTTGAGCTCCGGCAGAAATTGCGAGAGCCAGCAGTAAGACACACGTCGACAAAAGCCTGCATTTGCAGATCATCACTTGCCTCCTATTGATTACCTGATCCGGGAAAAACTCGCGGGAGACTAATTCGGTGCCGACAAACTTCAGGTTGTCGATCGATTACTCACCAGCAACCCAAACTGTATCGGACAGTGAAACCAAAGGCTCGGGCTCTCAAAACCTACCCTTCGTCGTCACCAATTTCGGCGAGCGCCCACTTCGCTTTAGCTCGAACTGACGGTGCGGTGTCCGAGAGTGCCTGGGTCAACGCAGCAACCGCTCCGCTGTGGGCGATCTCGCCCAAAGCTTCCGCGGCCGCGAGGCGTACTTCACTTTGTGCGTCTGTCACAACTACCCGACTGAGTGTTTCAACGGCGCGATGGGTTTTCATTTCACCCAGCGCCCAGGCACTGGTCTGCCGCACCCCAGACGCACTGTCGAATAGACGGGCGACCAATCTCTCGCCGGCACGTTCATCTCTTAGTTCCCCCAGCGCGCGGGCCGCCGCCATCCTTACCCATTCGTCAGAATCATCCAGCAAAGAGATCAGCGGCACCACCGCATCGCTTTGCTCGGAAGGCGCCATGTTGGTTAATTCGCCGATCGCCCAAGCGGCATTACGCTGGCTCACCGGGTCGGAGCTCTGGAGCGCCGTGGTTAAGGACTCGAAAGCTGGTGTGCCCATCGAAGCCAGCGCGATGGCCGCCTGCTCACCGGGCGAAGCATGCTTGAAGGTGGACAATGCTGGACTCCAACTGCTTCCGGCCCAACACGGAATGAGTTCGGTTTCCCGATCGTCGCCCAGCATCGAGATCAGTTGCGGAATAGCATGGGTCGCCTGACGCTTCTCAGCGTCGCAGGCTACCTCCGCCAGGCGCTGCGCTTCATCAGACTTGGCACCGGACGCATTATCGAGCGCACTCCGACGTTGAGTCTGAATGCTGGTTGGAGCCTGACTCTCCGGAAACAGTTGAA
>DATKIS010001049.1:0-2245 GCA_035543975.1 Pyrinomonadaceae bacterium | reverse complement strand
AGATCGATACGGCGGCTTTTATTGCTTTGCTCCATTCCGTGCTCAGTTTGTAACGTGGTTTCTGCCAAGTTGAGCCGTGCTCTTTCGCTAGTGTAGTGTCCAGCAAATAGCTAGACTGAGGAAGGCGCTCTACCGTATACTCAGACATGCCCCGCTCAACATCGGCTCTGATCGTATCGGCAGAACAAGAGGACCAGATCGAGCAGTGGCTGGCGGCTATGGGAACCCCGCAGCAGGTCGCTTTGCGCTGCCGGATCGTTGCCGCTCTGGCGGCGGGGCGAAACGGAAGCGGCAGTCGCTTTGAAGTTGGAGATTAATCGCAAGACAGTGCGGCTGTGGCGCCAACGTTTTGTTGCGGAGGGACTGAATAGTTTGTGGGAGATTGCGCCAGGCCGTGGACGCAAGCCGACCTATGGACCGGATCGCATTAAGGCGGTCATCGACGCCACTTTACAGTCGAAACCCAAAGGCAATACCCATTGGAGTTGCCGGCTCATGGCAGCCAGTCAGGGCATGAGCAAGTCGACGGTCAGTAGTCTCTGGCAAAGCCATAACATCAAGCCGCATCAGACCAAAACCTTCAAGCTCTCACGCGATCCGAAGTTCCTGGACAAGCTCACCGATGTAGTCGGGCTGTACTTGAATCCGCCAGACCAGGCGATTGTCCTCTGTGTAGACGAAAAGAGCCAAATTCAGGCCTTAAACCGCACTCAGCCCGGCCTGCCCATGAAGAAGGGACGATGCGGAACCATGACCCACGATTACAAGCGGAACGGAACAACCACATTGTTCGCTGCGCTGGATCTGCTCGCTGGCAAGGTCATCGGCGATTTTCACAAGCGTCACCGCCATCAGGAATTCTTAAGGTTTCTTCGACACATCCATCGCGAGTTTCCAGCTAAGACGGCTCTGCACCTGGTCATGGACAATTACGGCACCCACGGACATGCTGATGTCAAGGCATGGCTGAACAAGCATCCTCGCTTTGTGATTCACTACGTGCCCACCAGTTGTAGCTGGCTTAACCTCATCGAACGCTGGTTCGCTGAACTGACCAACAAGCGGATCCGCCGTGACTCCTTTTTCAGCGTCGCCGATCTTGAAACGGCTATTAGAGAATTCCTGGACACCTGGAATGAGAACCCGAGGCCATTCGTGTGGATGGCTACAGTGGAATCAATCGTCGCCAAACTCGCTCGCTGCCATCAGACTCTGGAACAGATCCAGCCCGGCTGCACCAAGCCTAAACCACGCAAACGTTTGTCCAGCTAAATCGTGGACACTACACTAGTATTACTGTGTTATAAATATTTCTGTTTGTTCAGTTTGCCAGCACGAGAGACGTCTCGGCTAGTCTAAGAGGAGAGATGAGCGTCGTCCGAGCGAACATTCAGACGGTTGAGGAAATTTATGAGCTGATCTGGATGGCGATAGCGAGCAAACGTCCAATCGAGGCTGTCTATAAAGGGTTACCTCGGTTGTTTTGTCCCCATCGATTGGGCCGAAATAGAGGGGGAGAGTTCCGAGTGCTGTGTTACCAGTATGGTGGAGAAAGTGAAAGCGGACTGGAAGCACCGGGATCCCCGGCAAACTGGCGTTGCACAGCGCTGGAGAAGTTCAGCCGGGTAAAGTTACAGGAGGGCGCTTGGCGCACGGCACCCAACCATTCCCGCCCTGCATCTTGTGTGCTCGACGCTGACATTGATGCCGAGGATCAGTCGGCCGGTGTGGCTCCACAGAAAGGGCAGTGAGGCAACTGCTCGAGAAGTTGGCGAGCGATGGCAATCCGCAACGTAGCGATCGAGTGAGGATTATGCCGTTCGGGACGGACGCGGCGAGCCTCGCGGGCGGAAGTTGGGCGGCGGCCCCGGGGCTGGTAATCCAAGATTGCCGATGTGTGCTGAGGGGGAAAAACGGTTCCGCTCGCTGATCAGGAACCCGTAAGCTGCGATGCACAAGGTGGCGTGATGGTGAAAACCGCGCCACCCCCGTCCTTCATAGTGCCCCAATCCCAATTCCTGCTTGAGTTCCTCATAGTCGCGTTCGATGATCCAACGGTGTTTGGTGATCTTCACCAGAGACTTCAGTGAGGTCTTCGCCGGCAGAGTGGATAGCCAGTATTTGGTGGGCTCTGCTTCTTTCTTTGGCCATTCGATCAAAAGCCATTCTTCCGGATATGGTTCCGTGCGTTTGTAATCGCGATGCGCAGGACGCACGCGGACTGCGGCGAAGCGGGAGCGCAGAG
>DATKIS010001048.1:0-14636 GCA_035543975.1 Pyrinomonadaceae bacterium | reverse complement strand
CGTCAGCATGCGCGACGACAGTACGGGCGTTTCGTCGGCTATCCCTCGAATGCCGTCTGTCACCGAAGCTATTTGCTCTACTTGTTCAGCCCTGGTAATCACGACACAATCCGCGCGCGACAATCCTCCGACTGACTCCCGCAATCTACCGTGGGGTAGCAACCCTCCGCCACCCCAGGGATTAGTCGCATCTATAGCAACAATGTCGAGGTCGCGGAAAAGCCTCAGGTGTTGATAGCCATCGTCCAGGACGAAGACGTCCGAGTGGAGGTTTTCGATTGCCCACTCCCCGGCCGCCAGGCGGTCACGATTGCTAATCACGGCGGCAATGCCTCTTAAGTTGGTGGCCAGCTGGAAAGGTTCATCTCCGCCCTCCAACTCGCCGGCCAGAAGCTCACTACCATTCGAAACCACGACCTGTGTCTCCGGATTGGCCCTGCCGTAGCCTCGCGTCAGGACGCACACCTTCTTAGCCGCGCCCAATTCCTCGCGGGCAATGGCAACAACCGTTCGGCAAACCCATTCGACCAGAGGAGTTTTGCCTGTTCCTCCAGTTGTTAGGTTGCCCACGCTAATGACCGGCGCCTTTAGCTTCGAAACCGGGAACAGACCTCGCTGGTATGCCGCGAGACGCGCGCGGGTGACGGCGCCGTATATCCCGCTCAGAGGCATCAATATCAGTGAAGCAGCCGGATTCATGTGATGGGTGCGTTGGGAACACCAAGTGGGACTACGTGTCTCACGGGGATCCCGGTTGTTGGCAGGAGTGAACCCAGCAAATCGAGAGTTCGTTCGGTGGCCCCGCGGTTTTGGCTAACCAGCGTTTGGGCCCGGTTTCCTAGTTCGTGTTGCCTGCCGGGATTCGACAGCAGCTCCGACAATACCTGCGCTAGTTCAGTAGCGGCTGCAGCGTTCGAGCTTGATTGTAATTGGATAATGGCGTCAGCATCGACGAAGGTTTCCACCACCAGCTTAAAATTATACGTGTGTGGGCCGGTAATGACAGCGGCTCCGACTGCTGCCGGCTCGAGGATATTGTGTCCGCCTGTGTTCGCGATGCTGCCGCCAACAAAGACAATTGATGCCAGTGAGTACGCAGATTTCAGTTCCCCAATACTGTCCAGCAACACTACTTCAGTTTCGGCGTCGGTTGCGGCCGCCGCAGCGGTCCTCCGTGTCCATTGGAGGCCCGCCGCTTTTAACAAATCAGCGACTTCCGAAAATCGCTCCGGGTGGCGGGGCGCAATCATTAAGCGTGGTTTGGGCGCCGCCCCGGCGCTAAGTTGCCGTAGAGCGTTGAGGAGTATTTCTTCTTCGGGCGCATGCGTACTCGCAGCCAGGATCAACGGAGTGTCGCCGGTAAGCTTGAACCTCCGACGAAACTCAGCAGACAACGAATCGTTTAGCGGGACTGTGCCGGCGTCGAATTTCATGTTGCCGGAAACGTGCGTCCTGGCTGCGTCCATCCCCAGGTGCTTAAGCCGCGCTGCATCTGCTTCGGTTTGCATGACAGCCAGGCTAATGGAGCGGAGAACTCGGGACATCAACCTCGTAATCCGGCGGTAGCGCCTAAACGATCGTTCAGAAAGCCGGCCGTTCACGATGACTGTGGGGATCTGTTGTGACTCGCATTCGCGAAGGAAGCCCGGCCACAATTCAGTTTCCATTAACAAAACAATAGCGGGATTAATCGCCTTGAGTGTTCGCCGAGCCACAAACCGCCAGTCGAACGGAAAGTAAAAGACTCGGGCAGCCTGACCTTTGAAGATTTTGCGGGCCAGATTCTGACCGGTTAGCGTGATGGTTGAGATGGCAATTGCGTGGCTGGGAAATTTTTGTCGCAACCCTTGCACCAGAGGCACGGCCGCCTGAGCCTCGCCTACTGAGACACAGTGAACCCAAATCACCGGTTGACCGCTAGTGTCGAGGGGTGCGAGCTTACCGAGGCGCTCGCGAAATCCAGCCACGTATTTTCCGTGGCGGAATGCGTCGAAGAGAAAACGTGGCAGGAGTATTAGAAAGCCGAGGCCGAGGAGAAGGCTGTAGATGAAGTACATGACCCGAGATTTTCCATTCCTCATTTCTCAATTCTCATTTTTCATTGTATTCAGGAATGAATGGCCGGCGATGGCAATGAGAAATGTAAATGATATATGGAAAGTCTAACTCCTCTTCGTGACGGTGGAATCAGCCAGTCCCTGTACGGCGAGGATGTCTGTCCGATCCCTCTTACTTTGCCCGCTCGATATAGCGGCCTTCGCTGGGGTCGACGCGAATGCGGTCACCTTCATTAACAAACGGCGGCACCGTCACGGTTACACCATTTTCGAGAGTAGCGGGCTTGTTTACGTTTGAAACGGTAGCACCTTTCATCGTGGGCTCTGTGCGCGTGACGGTTAGTTCCATCGAAGGTGGCAAGTCTATTCCGATCGGCGCTCCCTCATAAAACTCGGCTTGTAGCTTCAAACCCGGCGTCAGCCATGGCGCTGCGTCTCCCAATTCTTCTTCGCTTAGCGCCACCTGCTCGTAGTTTTCCGTATTCATGAAGTGATGATGGGAGCCATCCGAATACATATATTCCATCTCGTGCTGCTCGAGGCTGGCCCTCTCCACGGTATCCGCCGAACGGAAACGATGTTCAAAAGACGAGCCCGTTTTGAGGTTCCTGAGCTTCGCCTGCACCATCGCGCGCAAATTTCCAGGCGTGTGGTGTCGAAACTCCATCACTTTGCACAGCTCGCCATTGAAGAGAATCACCATTCCGCGGCGAAGTTGAGTTGCTGAGATAGCCATACCTTTACTTAAGTCTCCGTTCCTGGGGTTTGTGCTGAATACCGCGAGCTGCTACAGGCGAGCGTTCGGGCGTAGTTTACGAAACGCGTAGTCTAGCGAGGGCCAAGGGGCTTTGTCCAGCTTGACCGATCTCAACCGCCCAAGACGCTAAGGCGCGAAGAGCCTGAGACAGATACCAAGACGCACAAAAGGCCGTTGACTAGATCTGAGCCCACCTCTCCTGTAAAGCTCTACCCCCCACTTCGCGATCTCGGCGACTAAGCGCCTTGGCGGCGACTTCTCGCTAAGAAACACAAAAAGGCGGCTTCACCGGAACTTTAAGCTCAACCCCGGATCCGCCGCCTCTTTCGAGGAGCCCACCTACCTCGTTTGTGTTAACGCCCCACTTACTGAAAGGTTCCAGAATGGGTTAAGCGGCGCGAGTTCGCGGAACTCGACGTTGACGAGCGACCTGCTCCAGCCACCGTTGCGCATCCTCATACCTGACGAAACGCCGTTCATCGAGACGGAACGCGGCGGTGTGATAATACCGCCGGCCGTTGATCATCCGGGCAGTATGCTTTATGTGGAGCATCTCGTGATAAAGGATGAACTCAACGAACCAATCGGGCACCTGAGGCGAGTCGAGCGACTTGCTGATAGTTATCGTTTCGTATACTCGATCATGATGACCCAGGATGCTCCGGGTCTTGCGTTGTGACCAGGTGAGTGTTGGCTTTTCCAATCCCGAATCAAAATACTTGCGATTTAACTTGGAAAACATCTTGTCGAGGTCGTAGGCATGGCCCTGAGCGCTGGAGATCATTTTCCGGCCCCGGTGCCGGCGGGCGATATCTGATGAGCGCATCACTTCCGGCGTCAAAGTGTAGTCTCGATAGACGCGTTCGTGAACGGCTGGGACCTTTTTCCCCAGTAGCCGGGCGACTAAGACGAAGGCCAGCGACCGCATGACCTCGGGCGGACAGTCTTTGATTATGTCTGACAGGCGCACATAGACTTGCCCTGAGCGCACTCTAATGGTGTGGCGTAAACCAGCGTACGGGTAAAAGCGAAGGTCAATGACTGGGATCCCCCTGTTTCTTCCCAGGTGGTGAAAGGCATCAAAGAAAAATTTCTTCGGTTCGTTCATACCACTGCTCCCGGACACCTAGCTCGAAATTTCTGGTTCTACAATTAACCTGACTGTGCGGGAAGAGGAAGGACCTTCTGATTCCCGGCGACCGACTGTAGGCCCGTGGGGCTCGGGGACTAATGCCAGATACTGCGCCCATATTACGGAGAACCCTTACCGAGCGTCAATTGATCGGCGGCAAGGGCCAAAAACCCTTGAAAAACAGGGGCTTTTCCCAGGAAGTCTGGGGTCAAAACTGGGTCTGATTCTGTCTGGATCGCCCGATTAAAGGATCCCAAAGTCGGCTCGGATTGGCAGCCTAAATCAGGCAGAACTCGAGATTTGACGCCGCCGGCCGTTTTACTCGAACGGTTTGCAGCGCGGCAAATTATTCCTCTATACTGCGATGCGTTCGTTTTCGAGACTTTGATCGACTCTCCAGGTGCCATTGCGGCTGAACGACGGAATGGCGTTGCAATAGGAATCGCGGTAATTCATAACTTAATGCCCCGTCGCACTTCTACCCTCCAACCCACAGAAAAAAGCATTTTGGGCGCCCGCGCTCAATCCGTGCTTGCTGCTGTAATCAAGGAGCATCTGGTTACCGGAGAAGCCGTGGGTTCATTAGTTTTGGCGGATCGCTTTTCCAACAGTCCCGGCTGGAGTTCGGCAACGATCAGGAATGTTCTGGCGGAATTGGAAGAGAGTGGACTAGTTGAACAGCCGCATACTTCGGCAGGGCGAGTACCAACCGATCAGGGTTATCGCTTTTACGTCGATAATATTCTGGAGGAGGCTCAACTTTCCCGCGCTGATCTGAGAGCAATCGATAAGATTTTTACGTCCAGTGGTTTGGATTCAGCAACTTCGTCCGAACGTATTATGGAGAGAATGTCTCACGCGCTCTCGGAGCTTTCTGAGAACGTGGGAATCGTGGTTTCACCCTCACACACTGAGAATCGATTGAGCCACATCGAGTTTGTCCAGCTTTCTGATAAACGAATTCTGGTCGTGCTGGTGACCACGTCAAATATCATTCACAACAAGATCATCAGGTTAGAAGACCAAATCACGCAGGAAGAGCTCGAACAAACCGCCCGCTATCTGAACACCGAGTATAGCGGCAAAACCCTGATGACTATTCGCGCGGAGATTCTCGAGCTGATGAGGGTGGAAAAAGCCCTGTACGATCGGCTACTTAGAAATGCGATCTTGCTTTGTGACATGAGTCTCGATGGCGAGGATTCAAATGGCGGAGATGTCTATGTAGATGGTGCCTCGAATATCCTGTCTAAGCCCGATTTTGTTGACGTTGATAGAATGCGAGAGTTGTTTCGCACGTTTGAAGAGAAGTCTCGACTTATCAAGATCCTTAACGAATGTGTCTCGCGTGACCAGTATTCCACTGCCAGCGACGTTCATGTTGTCATCGGTCGCGAGCACGCCCACTCATCGATGCGTAACTGCGCCTTGATTACGGCCCCCTACCGGCTTGGTTCAAACGAACACCTGGGCAGCCTCGGCGTTGTGGGTCCTATGAGGATTGAGTATTCCCGCATTATGGCTATGGTAAACTACATGGCGCGCCTGATTGAGCGAAGACTCAACGAAGAAGCTCGAGTTTGAAGTTACTCTAATCGTCCGCAGAATCGAACATACCATGGCACCTGAAGACAAGGGAGACGCACGTAATCGCATTCCAATTAGTTTCTCGGAGACTGAAGACGAGGCTAATACGACTGCTTCAGGGGAGGATCCGGCGGCCACGAGTGAGTCGGCCGATGACTGGGAGGTGATCGTTGAAGATTCACCTGACGACTATTCCTCACCAGACTCGCCTCCAAGCCCGTTACCCCAGGCTGACGGATCCGGTGAACCTGCTTCGAGAGGCGGGGGCCCCGAGGTTGCCGAATTGGTCGCCACCAGGGCCGAGCTGAAACGCCTGGAAGGCGAGGTGGGGGAACTAAGAGATACCGTTGCGCGCCGGCAAGCGGATTTTGAAAACTACCGGAAGCGCATGGATCGGGAGCGAGCTGAGACCTATAACCGAGTGGTTGCGGATATCGCCGCCAAGCTCTTGCCCGTCCTTGATAATCTAAAGCGGGCCCTCGAAACCGAAGCGTCGCTTGAGGCCAGCGAATCTGATGAGTTTCGCCACTTCCTCAGTGGCGTCGATTTGATTTACAAACAACTCGCGGGGGTGCTCGACGCACTTGGCGTCAAGCCGGTGATGGCCGAGGGAGAGCAGTTTGATCCACATCTTCATGAAGCGGTAGTGACCGAGTCTACCGACGAATATGAACCTGATACGGTCATCCAGGAGATCGTCCGCGGTTTCCGGATAGGTGACAAGCTGATTCGGCCGGCTCTGGTAAAGGTAGCGGTTAAAAAGTAATTCAAGGCCTAACCAACCGACTAAAAGCACACACAATGGGAAAAGCTATCGGCATCGATTTGGGAACCACGAATTGCTGCGTCTCAGTATTGGAAGGCGGGGCAGTTCAGATTGTGCCTAATAAAGAAGGGGGCCGGACGACGCCCAGCGTAGTCGGTTTCACAGACAAGGGGGAGCGTTTGGTCGGCCAGATAGCCAAACGGCAAGCCGTCACGAATGCAGCCAATACAGTCTACGCTGTAAAGCGTCTTATCGGGCGTAAGTATAGCTCCGCCGAAGTTCAGCGAATGCGCGAGACTTCGGCGTTTGAGATCATCGACTCGCCTAACGGCGACGCGCGTGTGCGGGTGCTGGGCAGGAGTTACAGCCCCCCGGAGTTGTCCGGAATCGTACTCCAGCGTCTAAAGGCGGCGGCTGAGGACTTTCTGGGGGAACCGGTAACCGACGCAATCATCACCGTCCCGGCCTACTTCGACGATTCACAGAGACAAGCTACTAAGGATGCCGGAAAGATTGCCGGGCTGAGGGTCGAACGGATTATCAATGAGCCCACTGCAGCGGCACTGGCTTATGGATTAGGCCGGTCCGCCACCGAACGAATTGCGGTTTACGATCTGGGCGGCGGCACCTTCGACATCTCAATTCTCGAGATGAGCGAGGGCGTCTTTGAAGTGCTTTCCACTTCCGGTAACACGTTCTTAGGCGGCGAAGATCTTGATGAGCGAATCATGAACTGGATGGCCGACCAGTTTCAGTCGGACACCGGTATTGATCTGCGCAAGGATCGGCTCGCGCTACAAAGGTTAAAAGAGGTAGCTGAACGGGCGAAGTGTGAACTGTCATCGTCTACGGAAACGAACATAAATCTTCCGTTTATGGCCGCAGACTCGACCGGCCCCAAGCATTTCAATAAGGTTTTGACCCGGGATGAGTTCGAGTCGTTGATCGTAGATTTAATCGACCAGACCATCGAACCCTGTAATAAAGCCTTGCAGGATGCAAAGCTGCAGCCCGGCGACGTTGATAAAGTAATTCTGGTGGGTGGTCAGACGAGGTCGCCGATCGTGGAGCGGACGGTCGAAAAGATTTTCGGCAAGAAGCCCTCGGCGGAGATCAACCCCGACGAAGTGGTTGCGATGGGCGCGGCGATTCAAGGAGGGGTCTTAACCGGCGAAGTTAAAGACATTGTTCTCCTCGATGTTCTGCCGTTGAGTTTAGGTTTGGAAACCCGGGGTGGGCTGTTTACCAAGATCATCGACCGGAATTCCACTATCCCACTGCGCAACAGCCTGACGTTTACTACCGTAGTAGACAATCAGACCTCGGTGGAGATTCATATCCTGCAGGGCGAGCGCGAAGTTGCATCCGGGAATCGGTCGCTCGGTAAGTTTGAGCTGGTAGGCATACCGCCGAGTCCCCGTGGCGCGCCGCAAATCGATGTGACGTTCGAAGTTGATGCGAATGGAATCGTTTCCGTGTCAGCGATGGACAAAGCCACGGGCCGCGAGCACCAGATGCGGATCACGCCGACGTCTGGCCTGGCCCCCGATGAAATCCAGCATCTGATAAAAGAGGCCGAAGGGTTTGCGGAAGCCGATAAGGGCGCTAAAGAAATTGTGGTCTTACGCAATAAGCTGGAGTCGCTCCTCCGGAATACTCAAAAGTCGTTTTCCAAGTTTGGCGAATTGCTTTCGCCAAATGATCGAGACATAGCGAATCGCGTTTTTGGTGAGGCGGAAGTCGCCACGAAAGCCGAGACCCGGGAAGAGATCGATAAGGGGCTCACTGCCCTTGAACGGGTGGCTGGGCAGCTCACCGCGGCGATGTTGAATCCTCCATCTGAATCCCCGCCGGCAGAAGCGGAGTCGACGCCTCCCAATGAATTCACAAAATTTTAGACAGTCAAATTACTAAATAATACGAGAGGTTTTGGAACGTCTGGATGAGCAAAAGAGACTATTACGAGGTGCTCGGTGTTAACCGCACCGCCTCAGATCAGGAAATAAAAAGTGCCTATCGCCGGCTGGCCATACGTTTTCACCCGGACAAGAATCCGGATGACGCCAGCGCCGAAGAGAAGTTTAAAGAAGCAGCTGAAGCGTATGGCGTCTTGGCCGATACTGACCAACGGCAGAGGTACGACCGTTTTGGCCACGCCGGGGTTTCCAGCGGAGCCGGTCAAGCGTGGGGCGCGCCGGGGTTTGGTGGTATCGAGGACATCCTCGGAGACCTCTTTGGTTTTGGAGATGTGTTTGGCGGCGGACGTGCGGGTGCGAATCGTTCGGCAGCGCAGCGTGGGGCGGATTTGCGTTACGACCTGGAGATCACGTTAGAAGAAGCCTATAGCGGGATGACGGCACAGCTCCGGATTCCGCGGCTTGAAACGTGCGAAACCTGCAAAGGGAATGGAGCCGCCGCAGGCACTCAACCGGAAGCCTGTAGCAACTGTGGTGGTAGTGGCCAGGTACGTTACCAGCAGGGTTTCTTCTCGGTGGCTCGAACTTGCCAGGCATGCCGTGGCGCCGGTCGCGTGGTGAAGAGTCCCTGTTCGGACTGCCGGGGTGCCGGCCGCATTGAGCGCGAGAAGCAGATGGAAGTCCGAATTCCGGCGGGCGTGGAGACCGGCTCGAGATTGAGGGTTCAGGGTGAAGGCGAGTCCGGCACGCAGGGTGGCCCGTCAGGCGATCTCTATGTAGTGATTCACCTGGCTGAGCACGAGCGCTTTGAACGGCAGGGCAGTAATCTTTATGCATCGTTGCCGATAACGTTCACCCAGGCGGCATTGGGCTCAGACGTCTACGTGGGGACAATTGAGGGCGAAGAAAAAATCAAGATTCCCAATGGAACTCAAACTGGTACGGTCTTTCGCATCAAAGGCAAAGGTATGCCGGTACTCGGCGGACGCGGACGCGGCGATCTGTTCGTCTCTGTCAGCGTCATAACGCCGACGACGCTGACCCGCGAACAGCGAAAACTGCTGGAGCAGCTGGCGGTGGTGGAAAATAAGGACCTGGAAGACAAAGGCCTGGTGGATAAGGTTCGAGATATTTTCGGGTAGGTCGAAACAATTAGCCGATGCTAACCGCAAAGGTCGCCAAGTCGGCGCAAGGTTCCGCAAAGAAGACGTTCTCTTCGTGCGCCCTTGCGCTTTCCCAGCGTTCTTTGCGGTTTGTGTTCTCTAGTCCTCGGTGATCAACGTCTCAAGAAACAACGGAGTAATCCCATGAAGTACTTCCCCCCCGCGAGTGTCAAATCCCTACTGTTCCTTCTGCTTTTGCTCGTCGGTTTCTCGACAGCACAGGGACAGGACAGCATGCAGCGCTGGCAAAACTTCAATTTTTCGAAGACCGCTTTGAAAGCAGCTGACGTGGCCAGCCTGCCGCTGGAGGATCTGAAACTGATGCGCGGCATCGTTTTTGGCCGTCACGGACGCGTGTTCAAGGATGCCGACATCCGCATCTACCTCGAAGCCCAGGAGTGGTACAAAGCGAAACCGGACTTCAGTAACTCGATGCTTAACGAACTTGAGCGTCGCAACCTCGACGTGATCCGGGTTGCGGAGGCGAGCAAGCATGTGACGGTCCAACCCGGGGACATGCGCTATTGGGTGACCCGTCCACTCACGGCCAGGAAACTGGGCACGCACAGCGGCGCCGAATGGCGTGTCTTGCGCGCGGAAGTTGAGGCAATCCACGGCAAGCGTTTCGAGGAGCCCTGGCTGCAGGAATACTTCGACGAACGCTATTGGTATAAGGCGAGCGACAAGTACAACCCTAAGACGCTTTCCCCGCTCGAGCAGAAGAACCTGTTGACCATTGCCGACGCGCAGAAGAAGTCGCGGAAAGTTGCGCTGGCGCCCGGCGATATGGAGCTGTTTGAAAACAGGTTAATCAGCGAGCGGATGCTCCACGGCTTGAGCCTCAATGAGTTGCGCCTGTTGCGGAACGAAGTCTATGCGCGTCACGGGCGCCAGTTTCAAGCACCCTGGCTTTCCCAATACTTCTACGGCCAGTCGTGGTATCAGCCCGATGATAACTTCAAGGACGAACAGTTAACCGGCTCGAACAAGACGAATGTAGAGACGATTGTCGCTTACGAGAATAAGATCCACGACAATCTTGGTCGCCAGCCGGTCAATCGAAGTCTGCTTGATGGCTTATTTATTGAAGATGCGGTCAAAATGCGCCAGGAAATCTATGCCCGGCGCGGTAAGGTCTTTACGAAAGAGCCCTGGTTTCAGAAGTATTTCGAGAGCTTTGCCTGGTATAAAGCCGACCCTGCCTTTGCAGATACTCAACTGACCGCTTTGGAGAAACGCAACGTCGCGACAATTGCCGCTTATGAGAAAAAGGCGGTGAGCGCGATGAGCGTCATCGAAGGTTGATAAGGCCCGCCTCCGGTCTCGCGTGTCGAGACCACGCAACAGTAAGCAGTAAGCAGTAAGCAGTAAGCAGTAAGCAGTAAGCAGTAAGCAGTAAGCAGTAAGCAGTAAGCAGTAAGCAGAGGACGCTTAGAGCTAGCGACTTCGGCAGGCCCCATCTTTCGTCTGCCGTTTCGGGCGATTTCGTGGATCGCTTTCTTACTGTCTTAAGAATGTGATCCCCGAAAATCCACGAATTTACTGCTCAAAGTTTGTAACGGACCTTCGCCTTTCGCAGCGCATCTTCTTCGTTGTCGACGTTCTGCAAACGCAAGGTGACGTCAGCATTCAAATCGAAACCTGCGCGTTCACCGGCTTGAAGTTTCACGGTTCCGGCTGCGGCGATCATAGCTGCGTTATCGGTTGAGAGGTGCCGAGTCGGAAAGTAAGCCGGAATACCCAGGTTTAAAGCAGCTTCCCGCGCCGCGTCCCGCAAAGCTTCGTTACAAGCAACTCCGCCCGCCACTATCAACGTTTTCGGCGCGTAGTCTGCCGCCAGTCGCTCCGTAGTGCCCACCAGGGAGCGAATTACCACACTCTGGAAGCTGGCGGCGAGATCCTTAATTCCCTGGGCAGGTTCCTCGCCATTTGCCACTGGTTGCAGTCCACTTTCGCGCACATGCTTGGTGACGGCGGTCTTCAAACCGCTAAAACTAAAATCAGGCGAACCATCACCCATTCTGGGTACCGAAAACTTGACCGCCTTCGGATTACCTTCCTTTGCCAGCCTTTCGATCACGGGCCCGCCCGGGTAACCGAGACCGAGCATCTTAGCGACCTTGTCGAATGCCTCGCCGGCGGCGTCGTCCCGCGTGCGGGCGATGACCTTGTACTTTCCCGGCGCGGGAACGAAAAACAGATTGCTATGGCCGCCCGACACAATCAGGGCCAGGGCGGGATACTCCACCGGCGGATTTCCAAAGGCCACGGAATAGACGTGCCCCTCGATGTGATTTACCCCCACCAGCGGCTTCTTCAGCGCGAACGCCATCGCCTTCGCATAAGACACCCCCACCAGCAGCGAGCCCACCAGTCCCGGACCGATTGTCACCGCGATCCCGTCAATATCGCTGGTCTTCAACCCCGCTTGGATAAACGCTTCCTCGACGATCGGTACGATCTTGTCGAGGTGCTCGCGGGAGGCTATTTCGGGCACTACCCCGCCAAAGCGTTTGTGCGTTTCGACCTGTGAAGCGATAACAGAAGACAGGATTTCGCGGCCATCGCGGACGATGGCGGCGGCGGTTTCATCGCAGGAAGTTTCGATACCTAAGACGAGCATGAATGGATTCTAGCAATGATTGTTGGGGTCGGCGAACTTGGGTAAAAGCCATCAGAGCCCTTTGAGGGTTGAAAGTGTTGAAGAGCGGGGGCGAGCCCGCCTTCCTGACCCTGAGACTGTGTCCATGAGATTTGATCCGATGCTTGGAGGCCTTTCCGGGTGGAGTGCAGCTCGAGCTACCTAATCTCAGGGTAAGGAAGGGGGTTTGCCCCCGCTTGGACTGGAGTTCATTCGACCTGATAGAAACTTAGCGCCGAATCACCTTGCTTGAGCAGTCGGGTACGGCGCAGGCTCCCGATTCCGTCAGGTAGTTCATTCTTGTGATGATGTTCGACAATAACCACGGCAGTTTCTGTTAAGAGACTGGGCGTATGAGCGCCGAGCGTCTCAAGCGTCGGAAGATAATCGGTGGCGTAAGGCGGATCGAAGTACACGATATCCCACGGTGCGGCTTGGGTGCGGCTAGACGGCTTCCCAGGTTGGCGAATCAGCGAGCGCAGAAACTCTGCGGCCTCGATTTGCACAACTTGCCGTTCCTCTTTCGCAATGGCGCAAAGTTCCAGGTTTGCTTCGATCAATGCGACCATCTTACGCGAGCGGTCGATAAACGTGATGTGCTCGGCCCCGCGCGAGAGCGCCTCAATACCAACCGCTCCCGAACCGGCGCACAGATCCAGGAAGCGCGCGCCGTCGATTCTGGGCGCGATAACGTTGAAGAGTGTTTCGCGGAGACGGTCTGACGTCGGCCGCACCTCCAACGACGGCGGGCTCCTTAAGTTTCGACCACGGTATTTTCCGGCGATTATTCGCAAGGCTTAAACCCGAAAGATGTATCTGTAGATTACGCAGCGGGGCTATGAGCTGCAACCAAAACGTCAGAGGGCTATGGTCAAGTCCCGCAGTCACGCGGAGCGATCTCATTCACACCGCGGCTTGAAGCCACGGTGTGAATAGGATCACTCCGCGTCTCTCGCTTGGGTGCGCCAAAATCTTTGCCAAGAAGACAAGAAACTGCACCTTTGTAGTACAGATTACGCAGCGAAGAGAACTCGGGCTTTATCGAGTTTGAATAACTTCTTCTGAATCTGCGAAATCTGCGGATGTTTCACTACCCAACCGCCGCCAGACCGAAGCGCGGATCATCCTTGACCCGTTGAATCAGGTTTGCGGCTTCCTCTGACTTCTCGCCTTTAGCCAGATAAAACTCAGCCTCTTTACGGGCGCCTTCGAGGAATTGCTGATCGCGTACGAGGTTAGCCACCCGAAATTCCGGCAGGCCTGACTGTTTGGTTCCCAAGAGTTCACCCGGGCCGCGTAGCTCCAGGTCCTTTTCGGCAATGACGAAACCGTCGTTGGTCTGAGCCATGATCCCGAGACGCTCGTTGGCTACTGCGGTTTTCTTGTCCGAGGTTAGGAGTACGCAGTAGCTCTTTTCCGCGCCGCGCCCCACCCGCCCTCGCAGTTGATGGAGTTGGGAAAGACCAAATCGTTCAGCGTGTTCCACGATCATGACGGAGGCGTTTGGCACGTCAACGCCCACCTCGATTACCGTCGTTGAAACCAGGATATCGATTTCGCCCGCCACAAACCGGCGCATCACTTCCTCCTTGTCGGCAGTCTTCATCTTTCCATGGACAAGGCCGACTGTGAACTTGGGAAACACCGTGTCGCGAAGGTATTCATAGCGCTGCGTGGCGTTTTTCAAGTCAATCTTCTCAGACTCTTCAACCAGCGGGTAGACCACGTACACCTGACGCCCGGCGCGCACTTCACGTGAGATCAGCTTCTTCACGTCTATTCGCTGCTCTTCGCCTACTACCTGCGTCTCAATAGGCGTACGTCCCGGCGGCATTTCGTCGATCACCGAAACATCCAGGTCACCATAAATGGTCATGGTGAGTGAACGCGGGATGGGCGTTGCGGTCATCACCAGCACGTCCGGGTTAAGGCCGCGGGCGCGGAGTTCAGCACGTTGCATGACGCCAAAGCGATGCTGCTCATCAATGACGGCCAGTCCGAGATTCTTGAAGGAGACAGACTCCTGGATGATTGCGTGGGTTCCGATGCAGGCGTCGATCTCGCCGGCCGCCAATGCCGATTGGAGGGCCCGTTTCTCCGCCGCTCGCAATGAGCCTGTCAGCAGTTCTACCCGATACGGGCTTTTCGCCAGCAGTCGTTTGATGTTGCGTGCGTGTTGTTCGGCCAGAATCTCTGTAGGGGCCATCAAAGCCGTTTGATAGCCGTTTTCCATGGTGGCTAACATGGAGACCAAGGCAACTATCGTTTTGCCACTGCCCACATCGCCCTGGAGCAGTCGGTTCATCGGCGCGTCTGACTTCAAGTCCAGGAATATTTCTTTAACTACGCGCCGCTGCGCCTCTGTCAGCTTGAAGGGAAGCACCGACGCGATCCGGAGCTTGGTGGCCTGGTCAATCTTTATTGAGGTGCCCTTGGGCTCCTTTATTCGCCGTCCACGCTTCAAGCTAATCGCCAGGGCTACCCAGAACAGGTCCTCAAAAATCAGGCGCAGATGGGCCGGACTTCTGGCTTGGTCGTAAAGCGCGAGGTCGGTGGTTTCAGAAGGGAAGTGAATCCAGCGCAAGGCATCGGATCTTGGGATTAGTTTTCGACGTTT
>DATKIS010001047.1:0-9860 GCA_035543975.1 Pyrinomonadaceae bacterium | reverse complement strand
CCCAAAACGTTGCCCCGTTCCGTGCTGAAAAGTAGCGATTCTGTTGGGCAATTGATGGAAATTGCAGCTTAAAACAAGCGCTAGCTGAAGAGGACAAGCGATCCACGAAAGGTCACGAAACAAGGCGCATGAGTGGCCTTGTTCGTGACGCTTTGTGTGGTCTCGTGGATCGTCTGTCCGGTAACACGGCGGACCGCCGGCGGCAGTCCCAGGCTATGGTTGACCAAAGCGCGCGCGGTACTCGGGCGAGGAAATAAACGCCAGCACCATCTCCGCTTCCACGAAGGTCGGATACGAATTCAGCTTGGCCAGCCAGAAGGCATAGCCAGCTTCATCCGGGTCTCGTTTCATGTAGCCGAAGTATTCCATCTGGACAAACGCGGGGTTGAACTGTTGTGTATAGAACAACTGTCCGTACCGCGTCTGGAACGTGAGGGCGCCCCCCGCCCCCGTTTGGGTGCCGTCCACGATCTTAAACAGCACACTCGCTCTCGTCTCAGACGCGTTTCCTAACCCATCAATCAGCGCAGTCCGCTCGGCCGGCGTCGGCGCCACTCCGGTTGTCTGGAAAAGTCTGTCGACGTACTCCGCGTTACCCAAAGCTCCATAAATTGCCAGGAACTCCGAGCGGCTGACAAACTGATTCACGAAGGCTTGCTTGTTTGAATTGATCACCGCCGGATCCAGTTGGTTGTTGACGACAATCCCGGACGAAACCGCGGCATGGTCGCGGGTGAACTCATCCTTAATGTTATCCGGGGGCACTGACCCGCCGAAGTAGGCGAAGCGACCCAGCGAGCCGCGAAAAACTCGCAGCACGAAGTAACCCGTGTTCTGAAACTCGGGTGAGATAAAGAAGGCGGCGCTGGTCGTCTCTCGTTGGCGGCTGATGCACTCAGTTTCAGTCTGCAAAGGTGGACGCCGAGCCGGATCGCTACACTTCGTGATGTTGTCGGTCCAGAAGTCCCAGCCTGGGCCATCGGGTTCACGATTGAGGAAATCAAGATACTGTTGGCGCACAAATTGGCGCTGGTCATCGATTGGGTTGGGCGGTGGCGCCGGCCCGCCGACGGTGAACTGCAACGCCTTGGCCAGGGTGCCCGAAGTGTTGAAGTTAAAGTTGTAGACACCGTCAGCGAGGGGTCCCAGGTCATAAATCTGGGCGGTGGTGGTCACGGCCTGAATGGAGCTGCCGCTATATTTCTCAACATTCGCATCGACAGTAAAGTCGTTACCCACGCGGGTGGGCTGCCCCCACGAGACGACGCGATAGCCTGCATCCGGAAACTTTGGCCGCACGTAGATGAACGTTCTGCCACCTGTCGTCCACGCCTTAAGCTGATCAATCTGCTGCGCGGTCAGCACCACCGGCTGCCACTGCGGTGACGGACTTGGTGATGGCGACGGACTTGGTGATGGCGACGGACTAGGTGATGGTGACGGACTAGGTGATGGTGATGGCGCTGCACCCGATACGATGATCGTACCGGTCATGGCCCCGAGGTGTACTCTGCAATAGTAAGGAAACGAGCCTGGCGTAGGGAAGTTATGTGAGTACGTCTCACCCTCCCCGGACGACGGGGCCGCAGAACAACCCTCGTCAAATGGCGAACAGAAGATATTGTTGGCGGTGCAGCAGGCGCCACTTACTACCGAATGAGGAGACCCATTCCAGGTCCACTGAACTGTATCACCAACGTCAATGGTGACCACTGATGGAGTAAAGGCGTTGTCAGTGACACTGACAAAAACAGTCTGAGCCGCGCCCGGCAGAACGCTCGCCGTAACTGACCCGCTCCCTGGAGGGAGTCCCGAAATCAGACCATGCCCACCACGCGCAGCAGCTGCGCGGCTATGGAAAATGGCATGCCACTGCGGGCTTTTCGTTATCTCAGGTTCGCCGGAGAACATAAGCTGGCCGGAACCAAAGGCCTTTGGACGAGGAGTCTCCGTCGGCTCGACAACAGTTTTGCAAAAGGCCGACTCGCCGCGATCAGAACCATTCAGGGCCGCGGTTTGTGGCCGCTCGCTTAGCGAAATGGCCATCAGGATTACCCCTGCTGGAACTAGAAGTAGTCGAACCGTAGTTAGTCGCATCACCTGAAACCTCCATTGCTAAGTAGACCATCACTAAAGACGGCCTTTGCTGTTGTACGCGAGCGTTGCCCGCAACCGAAATAAGAGAGGGCGCCTCACCTTAAGAATCTCCGGTAGAGGTTAAAACCAATTATGAAACGACTTGGCGGCAACACGAGATTGCTGGAGTTGTACCGACTCGTCGTGGTCGTCTGCGTATTTGTGAAAGTCAGCGAGAATGTATGCCGGCCGACATCTTTCTCTACACCAAAACCCAGGGCCGCCTCCGATTCGTTCCGGAACCCGATAATTTTGTTCGTGCCGGACGCCCGCACGGCTTGCACCTGGCCCAGCTTGAAGCCCACGCGCGGTGTGTATTCAAACATGAGCGAAATCGTGGGTCTGATTCGCGCATTAGCGCCGAAACCGAAAGACGCCCCGTGCTGGTCCTGGTTAAACTGACTTGCGAGAGGTTCGCGCGGGAAAAAATCTGTAGGTTTCGGATCGAAACGGCGGCGCGTATTAACGTTCAGGTGCAGCGCTGGGGAAAAGAACAGGTGCACGTATTTTGAAGCGCTCCTGGCAACCATCAGCTGTAGGTTATATGTATGATCCCTCTTAAAGTTGTCGTCACCTTCCATGCTCACAAAGCTCGAAAGTGCAATCGGAGATCGGCCACGTTCGTCCAACAAGTGATAACCCAAGCCCAGCTCGATCGTCTTACACAACCCCGGCTGGCAGATTGGTGAGCGATATGCACTAACGTAGAGCCTGTCGGTAATTCCATAGAAGCCTCCAAACGAAGAGACCGCAAAACTATCGAGGCCCAGGAGATCCTGATCGCTTTGGCCCAACGGCCTGACTGGTTGAGCGAATCGGTGCGTAAAATAGAGGTTCACGCTTCCCTTTAGCACCCGCTTCGGCGTGGGTATATTTACCAGGCGGTAATCGTAGGGTTCGCGTTCGGGACGGTGCTGGTGCGCAACTTCAGCCTCGACCGGCGCCGGTGTGGCCGCCGGTGTCGCGGGTTGATCGAGGCGCGTGACCGTCTTCGATCGGGTATCGATGCGCAGCCTTTCGCCACCTGCTTCGACGATCACCACGCCGGCAGCGTTGTCGTCAAACTTAACCTGGACATTGCTGGAGCTGGTCTGTTCATCGGTCACTACCAACTCGCCCGTCATCTCGTCATGACCGGAGCCACACATGACCGAACATTCAAAGGGAAAACGCCCCACGCGTTCCGGGGTAAACTCAACCACTGTGACCGCATTCTCTTTCAGCTTCTTGCTGATGCCGAGTTCGGCAACGGCGAAACCATGCTCAACGTCTGTGGAAGTAATCAGCAGTTTCACCGGCCTACCCTTTTGCACGGTGATCACTCTGGGCTCGAATTCGAATTGCCGCGCCGTCATCTTGATCTCTACCGGCGCGGGAGCCACTGTTGTTGTTTGCGCGCTCACAGAAATGCCGCCACCAACCAGGACCAGACAAAAAATGAAGGGGATGAGGTTAACCGCTGTGAGCCTGATGTGCTGAAGTCGCCGGCTTAGTTTTCCGACCATGCAATTTCCCTTTCACGCCGAAGTAAAGAGAGAGGACGGCCCTGAAGACAGACGCCCACGCCAAAGGCTTGAGTGCTCACGTTCATAAACACACGTCAGCCGGTAGAAAACCACGCGCAAATGACCAGCAACGTGGGCGCAATAAAGCCTGGGGATTGAACTAACGAAGATGCAACAGCGATGCCGCGTGCTTGCTTGGCAACAAGCGGGAGTTTTCCTCACGGAAAACAGTTGGAATCGACAGGTGAGTAAGGAATCAATCCAGAATTATGAATTGAAGTTCAAAACCTCGTATAGAGATTTGATTAATAGGCAGTTGATTCAACAGCGAGCGTCTACCCAACGAGGAGCCGGGGTTCTTGGCTGAGATTTCGCGTAATTTCGTGGATCGTATCACCCCAGGCCCGAGGGACTATCCACGAAATTACACGAAACAAAGGACGAGGATTGTGCAAAGCCTCAAGGCCGCCAGCCTTTAAGGTTGACCGAAGCGCGCGCGATACTCCGGCGAGGAAATAAACGCCAGCACCATTTCCGCCGCCACGAAGTCTCCGCCAAACTGGTTCAGCTTTGCCAGCCAGAACGCATACCCGGCTTCATCCGGGTCTCGCTTCATGTAGCCAAAGTATTCCAACTCCACAAACGCCCGGTTAAACTCCGAGTTGTAGAACGCCTGCCCGTAGGTCGTGGTGAACTGCTGATTCCCTTCCGCGATCACTACAATCCCGTCCACGACCTTCTGCAGCACACTCGCTCTCGTCTCGGTCTGACCGTTCAGCCCATTCACCAGCGCCGTCCGGTCTGCCGCGCTCGGGGTCACCCCGGTCGTCTGGAACAACTTGTCCACATACGCCTGGTTGCTCAAAGCGTCATAGATCGCTTTGAACTCTGCGCAGCGATACTTAGTCGCATCCACGCAGTTTACAAACGACGCGGCAAAGGCCGCCTTGTTCTGCTCGATCTTCGCTCCCGAGAGCTGCCCGTTCACGATGATCCCGTTACCCACCGTTTGCGCATCGACCAGAAACTCCGACAGCTTGGGTTGTCGCCCTAATCCGCCCTGGTATATCCGGTAAACAAAATATCCGGTGTACTGGAACTCAGGTGACAGGAAAAACGCCCCACTGGTCGTCTCCCGCTGCCGCAACGTGCACTGCGCCTCGGTCTGTCCAGCCGGCCGGCGCGCCGGATCCAGACACTTCGTGATGTTGTCGGTCCAGAAGTCTTCGCCGGCCTGATCGGCATCACGGTTCAGAAAGTCGCGATACTGCTCCTTCACAAACCGCCGCGCCTCATCTATCGGATTCGCCGGCGGCGTCGCTGAGCTCACCGTAAACTGCAACGTCTTCGCCAGCGTCCCCGAAGTCTTGAAGTTAAAGTTGTACGTCCCGTCTGCCAGCGGACCCAGGTCGTAAATCTGCGCAGTGGTCGTCGTGGCTTGAATAGACGTACCGGTAAACTTTTCGACGCTCGCGTCCACCGTAAAGTCGTTGCCGTTCCTTGTCGGCGTTCCCCAATTAGCAACTCGATAACCCGCATCTGGAAACTGTGGCTTCACATAAACAGAAGTTCTGCCGCCGACGGTCCAGGCTTTGAGCTCAACGATCTCCTGGGCCGTCAGCACCACCGGCTGCCACTGTGACGTGCTGCACGGTGTGTCAATGGTTATGTCGTCAAGGTTGAAGTTAGCGGTGCCGCCGCCGCTGGGTGAGACATACTCGAAGACGATTGTGTGCTGCGCACCATCGGCGTAGGCATTGAGATTGACACTCCGCAGCGCGTAACTGGTTTCGGCGGTCGCAGGTTCCGTGATTGTCTGCACGGTGGTTCCATCTACCTTCACATTCATGACGTCGGTGAATGGGGCGGCAACCGCACCAATCCAGAGATAGTAATTGAGCGTCGCCACGCCTCCTGCGGGAATGATGACGGTCTGACTAACTGTACCGCTCTCCGGACCATCCAAGCCGCCAAACCAGACCCAATAGTTCCCAACGCGCGGGGCGGCGCCGTCATTAACGGTACAAGCCGCGTTATTGCAAAGCGATGAGCCAAACTGCGTCGATGTCGATGCCCAAAACGCATTGTTAACGGGTCCATTCCCCGTGCTTGCTTCAAAGCTGGGGTCCTGGAGTTGGTTGGTCTGCGTCCAATTCAGGACGATATTACCCCGAGCGCCGCCGACATCCACGCCCCACCCGTCAACCGCAATCTTGTAGACCGTACCCGCGGTGGCGTTGAAGAAAACGGAACTCGTAGTGTTGACCGACACCTCCACATCATCGTTTTTGATAACTGGCGTGAGAGACCCGACCGCGCTTCCCGTGTAGACCGCCAGCACGGTGTCAAACGTGCTGCCCGCGGTGGTGAAGTTAACGCTACCATTGCTGGTCGCCTGCCATTGATACCAGACCGAACCACCGCCGGCGTCGCCGTCCGGCGAGTGACTGGGCTCGTTCGTTTCCTTGTTCGCTCCCACATTCGTACCGTTGACGCTTCCTGCACAGCTGCTTATTACCTGCGCGTCGGCGAAGTCATTGTTGGCAAGGCCCGAGGGACTTGGAGTCGGTGATGGACTTGGAGTCGGTGATGGACTTGGAGTGGGAGACGGGCTGGGACTAGGAGACGGCAGAGCACAGGCCGGGCACCAGCCGATGTCTTTCATCATTGAGTAGGTCAGATCCTGCGGCGCCACGACACTGTGACTCAGATCGCTGCTGATATTCGGCTCCATGAGTTGATTGGGGAAGAGACTGGTGTCCCAGTGTGAAACTGATGAGCCACCTTCGAGTGGGTTAGGTGTATACAACCGGGGCCGTGCCGATGAATCTGCGCCTCCTGGCGTCGATCCATCGAGTAGCAAGGTGGCATTCACGCCGGATCCGAGTTGGGCCTTGATGGTGTTTCCATCGGCCAAAGTGATTCGCACCGCAGGAATGGTGATGGTTGGATCTGAGCCACCCAAACCTGGCGGTGGGCTGCCGGCTACATTGTCTGCAATGAGCACCCCAACGGCCCCTGCGTCCTGCGCGTTTTTAACCTTAACTGTAAAGTTGCATGAGCCCCGATCGAAGAGAGCGATCTTTCCGGAAACGGCGGCCCCGTTTGTTAGCGCGGAGCAGCCGTCGGTGGTGGCCGCTCCGGCGCCATCCGCGGCATCGAGCCCCTGAACCACTGCCGCGGTTACGCCTGCCGTAGTTAACTTAGCGCCAAAGTCAGCCGTTCCGACTAGATAGTTTCCGGCGATGGCGGCTGGTGAGTTTACTCTCAGCCGCGGAGTGCCCAGCACACCGGGCACATCATGCACCACGAACGGGCCATTCCAAACGAGGTTGTTTGTGTTGACAGCCGAGGCGACCCGTTCAGCGTTGGTCATCTGCGGCCAGGTCTTACCTGAGGTTGAGTCAAATAGAAAGCGCTCGTAGATCCCAGGGAATCCGCCTAGTCCCTGTCCATCACTTCCCTGTTGCACACCAGTACTGCGACTGGTAAATGTCTGCATTCCCAACCCGTGCGCGAGTTCATGCAGAACAACGGTGGCCAGGTTGACGCCACCTGTGTCTGTGTTTGTGTCCAACCCGTAATACCAGTGGAGAGTGTCCAAACAGCCGGGGGTGCCGAGGTTGGCATTGAACTGGGCGTTAATCTCCCCAGTCAGACCATTCAGATCAGTATTTCTCAGGGCGTTTGCCAGCGCCACGCCATACCAGTGTCCGGGAACAGAGCCTGGAAAATCTCTGGTCATGAAGCCTGAATTACCCGCAGATGCCAGCGTGCCCGAGGTTGACGAACAAGCCCCCGTTGTTACCCAGGTTCCGGCGACTGTGATCGTTGGGCCACTCGTCAGCGTCGCGCCCCAGATGTTGGCGGCAAACTGGACGGCGTTGAGCCTTTGCTGCCCCAGGGTAGTACCGCTGTTGCCACCTACCGGCGTCACGGGCGTGGGATCATTGAACCCAGTACCGGCTGGGTCGTTGTTCTGAATAACGATGGTGGCTTGCCCAAATGCAGTTGAGTTGGCCACGAGACCAATCGCCAGAGTAAGCAGGAGCGCGGGGATGCTGGGGTAAAGCTTCTTCATGTTCAAGTTTCTTCCTGGAGTCGGGGAACTTACTGTTTTCTTTCGACTGGTTGGGGATTGGGCTGGTCGGCTGCCGGCGTAGTGTTTGGTTTCTCGATCAACTTCGGATCAATTCCGAAGAAAGCTCCGGCGGCCTGCGGGTTGTCCACACACGATTGCGTGACACTCCCATCCTGATTCACCCGTGCCACCGTCACATTCTGGAAACGGCCTTTGAGATCCATCGACACCGATCCGTCCTCGTGCTGCACCTGCTCGAGTCCTTCGGTCGACTGGTTGAGCATGTCCTTCAAACCCGCCGCTAGCTTCTGCGCCTCTTCCCGCGTCAACGGCCTAATCTTCCCGGTCTGAGGATCAACTTCGACGTCTTGTCCGGCGACTTTGACCTTCGTGTAGTTTGACTTCTCAGTCGCCGCCAAACTCTGGTCTGCCGCACGGGTTCCAGCGGCGCCGGCTCGCTGGCGTGACACGACCGTAATCGCCGCGATTGCCAGGACAACGGTAGCGACCAACACCGTAGTCAGCTTCAACCGCGAGGTCCTCTTTGTCCGCGTTGCTGGTTTCTTCATTTTCGTGTTCACAGTTTTTGTCCTCTCTCTTCTCACATTCCCTGGAACGGGAGTCTCGCCACTCATTCGCTCATGATTGCAGGGGCGGCACTCCGTGGCCGCCCCTCGTTGTGTTCGCCTTAAGTAAAAGCTCGTGGCCCTTGGCGGGGCGGCCACGGAGTGCCGCCCCTCAAGCTGCCTCATGCGGCCCGCTCCTGCCTCCTGCTCTGCTCCTGCCCCTGATCCTAAGGCTGTCCGAAGCGCGCCCGATACTCGGGTGATGAGATGAAGGCCAGCACCATCTCCGCGTTAACGAAGTTGCCGCCAAACGTATTCAGTTTTCCTAACCAGAAGGCATAGCCGGCGTCGTCCGGATCCCGCTGCATGTAGCCGAAATATTCCAACTCCACAAATGCGCGATTAAACTCCGAGTTGTAGAAGGCTTGCCCATAGGAAGTCGTGAACTGTTGGTTTCCTTCCGACACCACCACGATACCGTCCACAATCTTCTGCAATACGGCAGCTCTGGTTTCGGTCGCTGCGTTCAGTGAATTCACCAGTGCGGCCCGGTCCGCGGCACTCACACTCGCACCGGTATTAAGAAACAGCCGGTCCACAAACTGCTGGTTCGTCATCTGATCGTAGAGGACCTTAAACTCGGCGCATCGGTAGCGTGCGGGGTCCGTGCAGTTAACGAAATTTGCGGCAAACGTCGCCTTGTTTTCCTCGATCTTTCCTCCAGACAACTGGCCGTTAACGATGATCCCATTGCCGACAGTCGCTGCATCAGGCGTAAACTCCGACAACTTTGGCTGTCGTCCCAGCCCGCCTTGATACATTCGGTAAACAAAGTAGCCGGTGTACTGAAACTCCGGCGACAGGAAGAAGGCGCCGCTGGTGGTTTCGCGCTGCCGCAGCGTGCATTGTTCGACGGTTTGGCCGGGAGGCCGCCGCGCCGGATCGTTACACTTGGTGATGTTGTCGGTCCAGAAGTCTTCCCCGGCCTGGTCAGCGTCGCGACCCAGAAAATCGCGATACTGCTGCTTCACAAACACCCGCGCGTCGTCGATCTGATTCGGGGGCTGGGCGGCCGAGCTAACCGTGAAGGCCTGCGACTTCACCGTCGTTCCCGAGTTCTTAAAGGTAAACGTGTAGTTACCGTCGGCGATTACACCCAGGTCATAGATTTGGGCCGTGGTGGTGACAGCCTGGACTGATCCGCCGCTAAACTTTTCCACCGATGCGTCTGCCGCGAAGTCGTTAGCCGCTCTAACCGGATTGCCCCAGTTCGTAACGCGGTAGCCCGCATTCGTGAACAGGAGTTTTACATAAGCCGAGGTTCTGCCCCCGATTGTCCAGGTCTTAATTTCAACCAGACTGCTGGTTAAGGTCGTTGGCTGCCAAACATCGGTACAATTGTTTTGAATCCAATTCAGAATGATGGTGCCCGTGTCGCCGCCGTTGTCATCATTGTCAAACCCATCAACGGCTATTCGATACGTTGTGCCCGCCGTCGCGGCGAAGCTCACGCTGCTGGTGGTCTGGTGATCCTGACCGGGGACATCTGGAATATCGTCGTTACTAACAATG
>DATKIS010001046.1:0-4300 GCA_035543975.1 Pyrinomonadaceae bacterium | reverse complement strand
ACGCCACCCACATAAGCTACCTGGAAGGCATCGCGCTCCAACTTCAAAGTGCGAATCACTGCGGTTGCCATCTTTCCCAGTTCTGCTCCGCCTTCGGCCAGGATTTCACCAGCGATCGAATCTTTGGCCTTAGCCACTTCTATGACATGCTTTCCAAAACCCGCCAGGCGCTCGTTGGTTATGGTCGGAGCGTAAATCGCCGTCGACAGGTCGTTGGAGTCGGACACATGAAAATAAGCGCAGGCCGCAGCGGTCAGGGAGGTCATTGCGCCACGGCCGTCGGCCGCATGCGCAATCGCGCGCAGGGCGCGCCGGGCAATCCAGGCGCCGCCGCCCTCGTCACCGGCCACGGGCCCCCAGCCGCCGGCGCAATTCTTCTTACCTCTCCCGTTAATGCCACAACAAATCGAGCCGGTGCCGGCAATCACAATCAACCCCGGTTCGCCTTCAGTGGCGCCATAGAGCGCGATGTCCGCATCGCCCACTACCAGGATTTCCCCAATCCCAGAGCCCTTGAGAGCGTCGCGCATGCGCGCCCGCAACTCAGCTCGGCTAGCGCCGGCCAAACCAATCTCCGCCACGACCAGATCCGTACGTCGCAGTTGTGCGGCTTCACAGGCCCGGTCAATTGCTTCGCGAACCGCTGCCGCCGCGTTCACAATTCCCACCCGGAGTGGATTGGATGGACCAGCTAACCCTTCACCGAGGATCGCAAAGTTGGCGTCCAGAATTACTGCCTGAGTCTTGGTGCCCCCGCCGTCCACACCCACGACTGCTCGCCGCGAGGCAACGCGCTGCGTTGTCAGGAAGCTGGCTTTTCTTCTTTCACTTGTTACCATACTCGCTTGAAAGCGGGGACGAATTGTCTTAACAATGGACCAACTCGTGGCCATTCTAGGTTAAGGCTGATTTATAATGGAAACTAAAAGATTTTATTATTACAATAACCCTCGTTGATAGTAGACTTCTGACCACTTACTGGGAGAGTTATGGAGATTCGACAACTTAGAGCCTTCGTCGCGATCGCTGAATTGGGAACTTTCACCGCCGCCGCCCTCCGCGTGCACGTCACCCAGGCGGCGATCAGTATGCAAATTAGGCAGCTGGAGAACGAGCTGAGTGCGCGACTTTTCGTTCGGGCGCCTCGGCGCGTGATGCTGACCGAAGCCGGTGAGCAATTGCTTCATCGTGCACGACAGATTCTGCGCGACCACGATGCAGCGCTGGATGAGATTGCCGAGTTGGCGGGGGCTGAACGCGGCCGCCTGCGAATCGGCAGCGCGTCGGCGATGGTCACCACCGATGTCCTGCCTGGGCTTTTGAAGGAAGTTCGCAAACAGCACTCAGGGGCTGAAGTCTCGGTGGTCTCCGGAACCAGCGAGGCATTGGTGCAACAGATTCTCGCCGGCGAGGTTGATTTGGCATTTGTGTCGTTGCCGGTCGAGGCCCGCGGAATCAATACCGAGCGGCTTAGTGAAGACCAACTGGTCGCGATCGCCTCACCGCGTCATAAGCTGGCCCGGCAACGTACGATCAGCGCTTATACGCTGGCCGGCGAAAAGCTTATCCTCGGGGAACGCGGGGGCAACACCCGTCGCTTGATAGACCAGTTCTTTGCGCAGGCCGGCGTCACCTTGCAAGTATCGATGGAGTTGAGTCGTCAGGCGGCGATCAGGCGGATGGTGGAAGAAGACATGGGCGTCGGCATTGTGCCGTTGCAATCCGTGGTTGAAGATGTCGGACGAGGGCGCCTGGTGCGTTGGTGGATTGAAGGCGCACAGATTAACTGGGAATTGGGCATCGCCCGGCTGAGTGGCGGTTATGAATCGCCAATCACACAGACGTTTATCAAGCTCTCGCGAAGCTACTTCGCTGAAACTCAAAAGCCCCTGGCGAAAAAACCGCGGGCAGCTTCAGGCAAAAAGCGGCCGAAAAAATAGCGGCCATTATCCGACCCTGACTCTGGCAACGCGCTGACGTCTGTTCCGAATTCAATCGTTCAATTAAGAGCGGGAGCAAGCCCACCTTCCCACCCTCGAGGTCATTCCACTTTCTCGGCGGCGCCGCGTCGAAAGCCTTCCAGCTTGGATCTCCAGCTCAACCTCAATCAGCTCAGGGTCAGGAAGGCGGGCTCGCCCCCGCTTCTTCTGCTGAACAACAATTTGCAAGTTTTGGGGTCAGCATCGCTCAATGCTAATCCTTCTTCGAGAGCGCTTCGATCAATCTCTCAATGTCATCCTCATTGTTGAAAAGATGAGTTGCCACGCGGATTCCCTGTGGCTTCTCAGTAACGATGATCTTTTGCGCAGCTAGCTCGCCGACCAGGCGCGACGGCTCCTCCGCGCCCACCAGAGTTTCGGCTGATCGCGCATCATCGCTGGCAATCGGTGAGAGCACAGTCCAACCTGCCTCGATCAATCGGCTCGTTAACAATCTGTTCAGCAAGAGCGCGCGTTCCTCAATGTCCTTAATTCCAATTCCTGTCATCAAATCTATCGACGCCCCCAACGCAAACATGCCCGCGAAATGGGGGCAGCCAAGTTCAACCCGCGCAGCGGCGTCGTGGCGGAGGTGAAGTTCCGCGTTGAGCATATCGTAGGGCTCCTGAACGCTCAGCCATCCAATGGCCCGCGGCTTAGTTCGCTCCAACAGTTCCTTAGAGAGATAGACAAAGCCGCTGCCATATCCCGAAAGCATCCACTTGTGTCCGGTGGCACAGAGAGCGTCGATCTTCATCCGCTTCACATCGATCTCGAAAACTCCCGCCGACTGGCTGGCGTTCACCACCAGCGCGTGAGCGCCTTTTGAGTCTCCGAGCTCGTCAAGATTTATGCGCAGGCCATTGGAATACTGAACATGACTTAGGCAAATAACACCCGTCTTCAGATTCATCGCGTTGCGAACATCTTCAGTATGCAACTCACCATTAGCTGACTTCACCAGATGGACGGGAATACGCCGGTTCATCCAGGGAAGCGTTGAAACGGGAAACTCAAGGTCGCAGGAAATAACTTCACCGTGCGTTTCCAGCGCATCCACAATGACGCTCATTCCCGATGAGGTGTTCGTGGTCAGCGCAATCTCATCCGGCTCCGCATTTATGAAAGCCGCAACTTTACGCCTGACGTCTTCACGTTTCGCCAGCCACTCATCCCAGTGAGTGTCGGCGTCGTCCATCATCTGTTGGTAATACTCAGTCGCCGCCGCCATCGTCGCGCGCGACAGCGGCCCCGCCGCCGCAGCATTGAGGTAAGTCGAGTTTTCCGTCACCGGAAATTGTCGTCGAATGTCGTCCCAGTTGATCATGTGAGGTCGAAGATACACGATCAATAGTGCGGCGAGGTAGTGGGCTCCGTCTGAAAGGATTCTTTCAAATTGCTGGTAAGAGGGTTCAACGCGCTTCTCTGGCATATCTACACAATTCGGTATTCAATGTTGATAGTGGCAAATTGCGGGAAGGGAATCCGGAAGGGTCAGATAATCAAAACTATGAGTGACCAGAACACTGATGCATTGAACGGCAAGCGGCCTTTTGAAGAGCGAGTCTTTGCTCGCTTTGATGCCATTGATGCGCGCTTTCACGCTGTCGATACGCGCTTTGACGAGGTCGATTCCTCTGTTCGGAACTTGGATTTGCGACTGGAAAAACTCGAGATTCGTGCTTACGATACTAAGACAATCTGGGAGCAGGCTCTCAAAGAGATTATCGAAACGAAACGAGAGATTGTTGGGACCAGACGGGAACTATCTAAACGTTTGGATCGAATAGAGGCTATCACGTATGAAACCCGAGCTGATCTACGAGATGTCGAAGATCGTATTGGTAAGATAGAATCGAAATAGGAAAGTAAGCCCATTAAATCGCGCGTGCCACCCCTCGCAAACGACCTTACCTACTTGCAACATGTCTTTCATCAACGACCGGTGATTCTAGGCCTTTAGGTCATCTGATATGAAATGAACCGAGAAGAATTCATCAATGAGATCCTCGAACGTCAGCCAGAGTTACTTGCGGAGACGTATCTTTCCGCTGACACAGTAACGGCCTTTCCTAACGCGGATGACTATGCTCGTTTCAAGGCGCGCGTCCAGAGACGGTTAAGGGGCGTGGAATCGATTAGCTTAGTTGAAGCGGTAACTGGCGCTTCAGCTTAAATCCGTATAAGTCGCTCAAAGAGTTTGACGAGGCGTCCGATATTGATATTGCGGTTGTCTCACAGGAGCAATTCAACCAAACTTGGGAGGAGTTAAGACGAGTTGAGCGATTGCGCTGGTATACATTTTCCTATGAAATGAAAAA
>DATKIS010001045.1:0-2010 GCA_035543975.1 Pyrinomonadaceae bacterium | reverse complement strand
CATCTACCTCGCTTTGAGGCAGACATTGCCGTCCTGGGCCTGCCCCAGCAATTGCCGCCAAATGACGCGGTTGAACCTTTGGCTTTGAGCGAAATGGATTTAGCCCAAACGCGCGAGCGCGGTTGTTATATGGCTTATGACCAGATCAAGAGTGCTCATCAGGAGGTCTATGCGCTATACGAAATAGCCCGCACTTTTGGTTCGTCCTTGGATGTGCGAAACACTCTGGAGGTGCTGGTCGATAAAGTCGGACATGTCGTACCGTTTGACACCTGTGCGGTATATCTCTACGACGAATTGAAGGGTTATGCTTCGGCCGCTCACGTTGCCGGAAAGAATGCCAAGATTTTGGCTGCCAGGTCGATTGCACCGGGAGAGGGAGTCACAGGTTTTGCCTTGGCTAATCGGAGCCCAATCAATCAACTCCATCCCAGTCTGGACTTCAGTGGGGTGGAAATTGAACAAGAGTATCGATCGATGGCGTCGCTCCCCCTTTTCAAAGACGACATATTGCTAGGGGCTCTCTCAGTTTATTCGACTGAGCTTGAACAATACTCCGACGATCACATGCGGTTATTGGAGACGGTGACCCGATTGGCTTCAGACGCGTTATCAAATGCCATGCATCACGCGGAAGCAGAGTCGAATGCTCTAACTGATCCGCTAACAGGACTGCCCAATGCACGATATATTGCGTTGCGCTTTGATGAGGAGGCCTCGCGAGCGAGGCGCAATTCGAGGCCTTTCCAGGTCGTGATGCTGGATCTGGACGATTTCAAGATCGTCAACGATACCTTCGGACACAAAGTCGGCGACAAGATGCTGCGCGAGATGGGCCGCATTATTCAGAGTCAACTGCGCGAGTACGATTTTCTTGCTCGTTACGCAGGCGATGAGTTTGTAGCTATTGTTCAGGAGTTGGTTGGCAATCAAGTCGAGGACCTAAGGTGCCGGATCGAAACCGCGGTAAAAGAGTTTTCGCTGCATGTTCGAGGCGTTGGTCAGGCTCGAGTAGGTATCAGCGTCGGGACCGCCACCTATGGCGTCGAGGGAGAGACTTTGGACCAACTCCTTGTTGCGGCGGACCAGGCGATGTACCGGGCTAAGTCCACCCACAAACTCGAGAAGATGTCGAAACAGCCCAACGCAGTCTCCAACAGCATCGTTGAAAACGACGACCTCGCTTCAGTCGCCGTCAACTAGTCGTTTAGCTGGCGGTCGCTAGAACCACCCTCGACGATAATCTTGACATTCCCGCACGCCTTCGCTTTCAATCCCTAAGATAGATCCACGGTCAAGTACGAGTGACCGAATGATAATGTATAGTTCGGCAGTCGTTACCTGGATCATTGCTCTGTCTCCTGGGATTGAAAGGAATGCCCGCTACCATCACCCCCAAAGAAATCGCCACGATCCTGGTTGTTGACCATGACAGCCCCGGTCGTGACCTCCTCTGCCAGAGTTTCGAAAAGGCCGGCTACCGCGCCATTGGAGCGGAAGACGCGCCCTCGGCACTGCTCTTACTGCGTGAGGACCTCTACGATCTCATAGTCCTGGATCTTGATATGCCCGGCGTCGACGGATTGGCTCTGTGCCGGCTTCTGCGAGCGCAACCTGCAACCAGTAAGCTTCCGGTAATTGCCCTCTCCAGTCAGGAAGTCGATAGCCAGAAGGTCGAAGCGCTCGCTGCTGGAGCCGACGACTACATTACCAAGAGTTCTTCGGCTGGGGATATCGTGTCTCGATCCGCGTCACATTTGCGAGCTGCACAGCGCGAGTGGGCCCTGATAGGCAGCAATCGTGAACTAAGGTTCCTGGCGGACCTGGGGCGCGGCCTGTTGCGAGCCCTCGAACCCGAACAACTCGTGCGTCGCGTCGCGGGAGCGACATACGAAGGAACCAGCGCTGTGCTGTGCGCCGCATTTGTAAAACTAAATGACGTGAGCGATGCGGCTTGTGTTTTTGATCGTGAGGGGAGCGCCGAAGGTCCGTCTAACCTCCACGTGGATC
>DATKIS010001044.1:0-4461 GCA_035543975.1 Pyrinomonadaceae bacterium | reverse complement strand
CTGGGCCGCTAATCAACGGAGGATGTCGTGAAGCAATTAACCATAGCTAAGACGGAACGTTTCCACGGCCATCTGGCTGCCGAACTCGCGGTTAATCCGAAGCGCACCATCGAGACGAAAGAAACTAAGTACTTCGTTATTCAGGAGCGCGAGGTCAGTTATCGCTTCTACCTGCACCAACACCCTTATGTGCAGCAGTTGATGCAGCGATTGCTGCGCGCAGGTTCTTCCGGACTGCAAGCTGCGGATACCGAGTACGCATCGAATCGCGCCTCTCTTCCGGGCAGCCTCGAAGTCGCTCTTGCTACCAACGTTGGGGTGAACATCCCCGCCGGTTCAAGGATCGCGCTGCTCGCGAAAGTGCAGACAATCTCGAACGGCGTCCCGATTCAACTTGGGGCTCACCAGGAGTTCGCGATTGCCGGAGAAGTTTCGGCTACGCTTCCTGACGGCCTTAGGGCGACGCTGTCAGCCGGCATGATCGAAACGCCCGCCGCAGGGGCCGTTCTCACTCCGCCTGATAACAGCAAGGCAGTAGTCTTCGGCGATACCAGGATAAGCTTAACGGCGGCATCGTCACCGATAACTCTTCCCGACGGTTCGCTGGCGACACTACCGGCGGGTACGCAGGTATTGCTAGCCCGCGGTACTCAACTCACGATGCCAAACGGTATCGCCGTCACGCTTCTAAAAAGCGCACTCCGGCCGGTGCTGTTTGCCGACTTTTTCGACGCTGCTTACAAGCCAAACACGACGCTGGTCCAGCAGCCCTATCCCGTCAAAGACCTCGACTTTACTTCCGGCGGCGCCTACTCGGTTTATAACTGGGAACTCTTCTTTCACGTGCCGATCACAATAGCCATCCACCTGAGCAAGAACCAGCGGTTTGCCGAGGCCCAGCGTTGGTTTCACTACTTGTTCGACCCCACCGACGGTAGCGACGGCCCGACTCCGGAGCGCTTCTGGAAAGTGAAGCCATTTCAGACCACGGACGTCAAAAAGATTGAGAACCTCCTGGTCAACCTTGCCACCGGAGCAGACGAGGCACTGCGCAATGAGACGATACGTAGCATCGAGGCCTGGAAGGACGCACCCTTCCGTCCGCACGTCATCGCTCGATATCGGCAGCAGGCGTACATGTACAAGACGGTGATGGCCTACCTGGACAACTTGATCAGTTGGGGCGATTCGCTGTTCCGCCAGGATACAGGCGAGGCGATTGACGAAGCGATGATGGTGTATGTCCTCGCCGCCAACATTCTCGGCCCTCGTCCGCAGCCGGTGCCGAAGAAGGGGACCGTGCGCCCGCAGACCTATGCCAACTTGCGGCACGACCTCAGCCAGTTTGGGACCGTGATGCGCGATGTCGAGGCTGACCTGCCCTTCGATCTGATGCCGTTTCCCACTGACGAGTCGGGCGACAACAATCAGTTGGCGACCGTGCGCAGCTTGGGTAAAGCGCTCTATTTCTGCGTGCCGCGCAACGACAAGTTATTGAGCTACTGGGACACGGTAGCCGACCGGCTGTTTAAGATCCGCAACAGTCTTAACTTCCAGGGCATCTTTCGGCAGCTTGCTCTCTTCGAGCCGCCGATCGACCCGGCCATGTTGGCGCGGGGTGCGGCGGCTGGGTTGGATGTGAGTGCGATTGTCAACGGGTTGAATCAGCCTTTACCGTTGGTGCGCTTTCAACTACTCGTGCAAAAGGCCGCCGAGATTTGCCAGGAGGTCAAATCGTTGGGCAACAGCCTGCTTTCGGCGATGGAGAAGGAAGACGGTGAAGCGATGGCAATCCTGCGCGCCAAACACGAGCGCGTAGTTATGGAGATGGTCGAGCAGGTGCGCTATGCGCAGGTTCAGGAAGCGATCAAGTCGAAGGAAGGCTTGCTCAAATCATTGGCGATGGCCGCGGAGCGGTATACCTACTACGAACGCCAGCTGGGCAAGAAGCCGGATGAGATAAAGATCCCCGAACTTGAGGCGCTGGATACAGACAGCCTGGCGAAGATGAAGTTCAACATGACGGAGCCGGCGGTCGCGCTCCGGGAAATTGACGTGGATATCGCTGAGGACCTCGGCGAGTCTGGCGGCAAGATTGTCAGCAGCCACGAAGCGGAGGAGTTGGCAAAGTCGAGCAGAGCTAGAGACATCCAGGACACTGTGCGCGCGCTGCAGCTGGTGGCCAAGGGGTTCACGTTGGTTCCGGATCCTGCGCTTAACGGTGAATTTTGGGGCATTGGCGGCACCATACAACTCCCTGGCGGTCAAAAGTTCGCTGCATTGGCTGGCTTCGCAGCCGACATTGCCCTGGCCTACGCAGATCATGCGAGTTATGAGGCGGGTCAGGCAGCTAAGATCGGTGGCTACGCCCGCCGCGAACAAGAGTGGGCCTTCCAGAGCAATTCCGCCGCCGGTGAGATCACCCAAATTTTCAAACAGATCCGCGGCGCCGAAATACGCCAGGCGATTGCCGAACTCGAATTGAAAAACCATCAACAGCAGATGAAGCATGCTCTAGAGGTCGAGCATTTCCTGAACGAGGAAGGCACCCAGAAGAAGGGCAAGAAGACCAACAAGTCGCTTTACACCTGGATGAAGCGTGAAGTGAAGGGGCTATACGGCCAGAGCTTCCAGTTCGCTTTTGATGTCGCCAAGAAAGCCGAACGTGCCCTGCAGCACGAGCTGGGCAATCCTGCGCTGGGCTATCTTCAGTTTGGCTACCTTGCCGGCAAGGAGGGTTTGCTCGCCGGAGAAAAGCTCTACCTCGACATCAAGCGGATGGAGATGGCCTATCACGCTCTCAACCAGCGCGAATACGAGCTGACCAAGCATGTGAGCCTGTTGCAACTGAACCCACTTGCCCTATTGCAACTGCGCACTACCGGACGGTGCACCGTAGTGCTTCCCGAATCACTCTTTGACATGGACGGACCGGGTCATTACTTCCGGCGCATCAAGACGGTGGCAGTCAGTATTCCCTGCGTCACCGGACCCTACGCCAGCGTCAACTGCACGCTTACGTTGCTCAAGAGCAGCATCCGCAAGACGCAAAACCTGGGCGACCGCGAGTATGATCGGGAAAACGCCGAGGACGACCGTTTCAGTGATTACTTTGGCAGCCTGCAATCCATTGTGACTAGTTCGGCGCAGAACGACAGTGGATTGTTCGAGACTAATCTGCGTGACGAACGCTACTTGCCGTTTGAGAACTCAGGGGTGGTGAGCGAGTGGCTGTTGGAGTTACCGGCCGACCCCAGTAAGAACGACCCGGCCCAGTTTGACTACAGCACGATCAGCGACGTGATCCTTCACTTCCGCTACACCGCCCGCGAAGGCGGAGGCTTGTTGCGCAAGGAAGCAGTCAGGAATCTAGGGGAAACCATCCAGGCGGCAAAGGCTTCCGGGTCAGTACGCCTGTTCTCGGTGCGTTATGAGTTCCCCACCGAATGGGCGAAGTTTCAGGGGCAAACGCTGGGTGCCAATCCTCGGTTTGAACTGGCGCTCAACCTGCGCGCAGAGCATTTCCCGTTCTGGAGTCAGGGTCGATCAGAGGAGGTCACGCGGGTGGAACTGGTTGCGCGTAGCAACCGGAAACCGGTTCCCGCCACCATGGACGTTTTTGAGAACCAATCGGACGGAGCTAAGAAGGATTCCTTAGCCAAGGATTCAGCCTTAGGCAACTTGCTGGTCGGCAGGCTTTCGAAGATTCCGCTGCCGGAGAAACCTGTCGGGGAGTTGAAGCGGGAGTTGAAGCTATTCTTTGCGGAAAAAACTCTAGACGACCTATGGATCGCGGTGACATTGGGCGCCGCTGCCTAGAAGCGTGATCATCCCTTTGAACTTGAGATTAGATCCCGTGTTCGGGTCACCAATAGGAAAGGACTACCCTCTCGAGTGGTCCTTTTCTGGCTTTTCTTAAGCTTTTGGTCGGGGCGAGAGGGTTTGAACCTCCGACCTCTCGGTCCCAAACCTATGGTTCTGCAAAACAAGCCGCTGATCTGGGCGACCAATCCAGCGTTTAGCTGTACGGATTTAATCGCGCCCTCCCACGTCATCGACTATGGGCCGGCGTAAAAGGGTTGGCAGTCAACCCGAGGTTCTCAAACTCGCGTACTCTCTCCTGGCGGAAGCTCCCAGGCCCTGGTTGATCTATCGATTTTGACGGTGCCAGCAAGGCTGTGTTAAAAGCATAAAGACGCTAATCTCTCTCATATGAAGTCTGGCTGGAACATTAGCAGGTTCGGTAAAGGACGCCTCGTGCGGGCGATCGCCCTCCTCTTCTTGTTTCATACCGGTGTTGACCTGCTCTTTCCGCAGCTCTGTAGCGAAGAACCAGTCACCCTGGCTGTGAACCAGTCTTTCGCAGTTTCCAACGAAACAATCAACGACGAGACTTCTCAGCTGGTTGCTGCGTCGCTGCCTACGGATTCCGGTGAAGACCAACGCTCTGGACCACCTCGA
>DATKIS010001043.1:0-6993 GCA_035543975.1 Pyrinomonadaceae bacterium | reverse complement strand
ATCGGGCGGCACAGCCGCGACAGCGCTTGTTTTGTAATCCTAGTCCCCCGACGAAGCAGGGCTGTGGTTTCGTCGCGTCGCGGCTACCGAGTGCTAGGGTGTGGCGCTGTTCCTCGGAATTTCACATTTCCATCTGTGGGCGCTGAGACCCGAGAGTTTGCCTTTGCTTACAACACTCGCAAAAACGCCACTAGATCCTTCTTCTCCTGTCCAGTCAACTTGAGCTCGAGAACGAGATTGAAAAACTCTACCGTGTCTTCCAATGTCAGCAGGCGGCCATCGTGCAGATAAGGAGGCGACTCCTTGATGCCACGCAACGGAAAGGTCTTGATCGCTCCCTGTGTGGTCATGAGCAGACCTGCTTCAATCCGCGGCTTAAAGAATCTTTCCACCTGCAAATCGTGCATCAAGTTGTCAGTGTAGTAAGGTGCGGCGTGGCACCCGCTGCAGTTAGCCTTGCCGAAAAAGAGTTCTTCGCCACGTATCTCGCTCTCGGTCGCCTTGGCGCGATTAAGGCGGCCCATCACGTTGAGTTTTGGCGCCGGCGGAAAGTCCAGGATAGCTTGAAATTCCGACATGAAGTGGACCTGCGAACCGCGCTCCAAAACATTCACACCCTTCTTCGTGGCGATTACCGGATCGCCATCAAAGTAAGCCGCGCGCTGTTCAAACTCGGTAAAGTCCTCCACTGTCTTGAGCGCCCTTTGCGATCCAAACAGTCGTTGAATATTGTTCCCACGTAGCGAGGGAGTCTCAATTCGCCGCCGATTCTCCTGCGGTCTGATATCTCCGACCAGATGAGCTGCCCCGGACGTGTGACCGTTGACGTGGCAATCGAAGCAGGCGACACCCAACATACCGTCAGGCCGCTCAGTCTTGCGATCGGCAGTAGCGTTAAACTGCTGTTGTGGAAACTGTGTCACCAGCAGCCGCAATCCTTCGAGTTGTTTCGGATTGAGGATGCCGTTGAAGAGATCGTAGAAGTTGTTGACTGTGACCAGCTGCCCTTTGGAAACGTCGCCGAGGTCCTTGCGTGTGGTCAGGAAGATTGCCGCCGGAAACTCCGCCAGGAAGTGGTCAGGCAGATCAAAGTCCAGGTCGAAGCGTTCGACCCGCGGCAGCAATTTGACCTCGGACTGTGGAAAGATCATGCCGCCAACGGGATGGTTCGGATGAGGCAACGGCAGGTAAGGGAACAGATCCTTTTGCTTAACCTCATCAGGCGACATGCCTCCCAGCTGTTCCCAGGTCACGCCGGTTCTTAGTTTCGCGGTCGGACCGACAGGGATTGGTTTGCCGCGCGTCATCTTCACATTTTCATCCACGCGACGGCGAAGATCGTAACGTTGTTCCAGCAGCTTCTGGGCGGCGGCGTTTACGCCTGCCTTCGCCGCTTTGTCACGTGCTCGCACCACCTCGAATGGTTCTTCGACAACGGGCATGAAAGACGAGGGCTTCGGTTCCTGTTTTTGAGCAATTACGCCCCGGGTCACAAGCATCGCCGCCAATGTACTTAAGGCGAAGGCGATAGTTACCAAAATTCTGATTCGCTTTGAAGTAGTCATGAGTTTTCCCTCTCTTTTTCGCGCGATCGCTTATCAGCAACTCCGTGAATTTTAGCCGGCATTCCCACGAACCAGTCTGCCGGCGCAACAAGCGGCTTTACTCTAGGCGAAAGGCACTACCAGCTCAAGAGTAAGAACACGCGACTCGCGCGCTTATTCCATCCTTGCGGTAGTTACTTGGTCAGTGCTTCGAAGCCAGTCTCAAGACTCTCACTACTTCTCGTCCAGTTTCCTGCCTGCATTCAAATTATCGAAATTCATAATCGCGTTGAAGACCTGGAAGTAACTGCCCTTCGTTTGCCCGCGCCAGATCGGGTTGTTTGAGAAGAGCACGATGTGACCTTGTCCCGAAGGCACGTCCACCACCATTGCGTGTTGCGCGATCTCGTCGCCGCCGTCTAATAAGCCCGAGACAAACAGATCCTTGTTGTCTGCATAACGGAACACGACCCGCGGGCGCATCGCCGGTGGAATGACGCGGGTGGCGTTGCGGCGTTGCTCATCCGTCAATGGCAACGCTTGCCAAACTTCGGCGGTGGGCATTTCCGGTGGGTCTACGGGCGGGCGGCCCTGGACTGTGTCTGGATCGTCGGGTGCGCCGCGGCCACTGGTTCGCGAGGCCGGCCGTTGGCGTCCGCCGCCACCGCCGACAACGTTACTGAGATTGAAAATTGGCCCATTCAGAGTGTAGATCGAGAGCGTGTCGCCATAGCCGTAAGCTATCGGACTTGCCGCATCCACCACTTTCGAACGCAACACGACTCCAATCGCCTTCAACCTTTGCTGGCGCGCAATCGATAGGCCGGGAGTCAAACCGGTGTTAACGGCCAGTTCGGCAGTGTCCATAGCGCCGATAAGCAGGCCGCCTTCCTGAGTAAACTTTTGCAGGTTCATCAGGCCGGAGTAGCCAAGTCCCGGGCGCATGTCGTCGGTCGAGTCGATCTTGCCGAGGTTCGGCGTCAACTCGGTCGTCTTCCAGGGAAGCGCATTCCCCCACATCGGCAAGCCGTTGATGATGGTGTTCATCCCGCTTCCAACCGGCGCGAAAATGATCACGTCATATTTACGTCTTAGCTCAGGATCCTTCGCAGCATCCTGCGTGCTGATGTAGGCGAAGGGGATACCCAGATGATCAAGCGCGACCCGCCACCAACCTTCGTCCTGGGTGCTTTGCCAGGTGTGCATCACAGCGATTCGCGCCGCCCGGGCCGGATGCGTCTTCACCGTGGGCGCCACGGCGCCCGCCGAAACCTGTATCCCAAAATCTGTCGCAGCTTGACGGAGGTCGTTCACGGGAGCTTTGCGGATGATTAAGGAGCCGCGGTTGTATTTTCGCCCCTCCCATTCGAAAGGTTCCTCCGCGGTTTCCATCAGCACGTCTTTCAACCGGTAACGCAGCGACACGAGATTGTTATCAGCATTGTGGTTGATAACAAACACCGACACTGCGCCGCCGCCCATGCCCGTGATTCCGCCAGGCGATTTTATCTCTCCGCTGATTCGATCCATGGAAGCAGCCAGGACTTTCGCGTCAGTGACGCGCACAACCTGAACATTACCGAGTTCGCCCATGGTCCAGCCGGTATCGTCGTAAACGTCCTGCTGCGGATCGTTTGGCGCCCAATACTGGTAATCCAGGATCGCATCGGCGATGCGACTGTAAGGCTGATCCATTCGCACGAGGTAGCTGCCGGCCGGAAACTCGCGGGTTTCTGTTTTGGGGGCCGGGCTGGGCGATGCTGACGGCGTCCCGGCAGACGTTGCTGGAGAGGCCGCGGCGGCCGGCGGCGTGGACGGTTTCTTCTTCGCCTTCATCGTTACCGTAAATGGCGCAGTGGCGCGGTGAATCTCACAGCCTTGCGCCTGCAGCGTGCGTAGCAGTTCTGCCTGGTTACCCAGGCGCGGATCGTCGCTGGGAAACACGTAGGCAGCGGGACCTTCGTTCTTAGGTTTCTCAACTGACCGCTTGCTCTTGAGATAGAAGTTCTTGAGAAACAACTTGCTGTTACTGCTGAAATACTTCAGCGTAGTTAAGAGCGCAGTCTGCTGGTAGTTGTTATTGTTGCGTTGCGACCATTTGGCTCGGGGCAGCGGCGGATTCTGTTTATACCAGGTGCGCTGGTAATCGCTGGGCGAAAGCGTTCGTTCGACTGTGTCGGCGCCGGCATTGCCAAACGTCTCGTAGAGCCGGCTGATACCGTTATGAGTCGCCGCAATGAACATGAGGTAGCCGGGTGACCAGGTATCAAAGTTCCCATGAGCAAACACCCCGGGCATCCCAAACTTGGTCATCTCGGAAACGTTGTTCCAGCCGATCATCTGCCATTCGTCAGTCAGGATTGGATCGACCCAGGCATTGTAGGGACCATCACCAACTGTATTGTCATAGAGGTATGGCACTGACTCGTGCAGGTCGTGGAGCACCTGGGGCTTCCAGGCAATGTAGGTATTGAGCACATTGCGGGTGAGCTTCAGCGACAGACCGATAGCATCGCGATTGTTGTCGTGGGCGACGTAATGGCCCCAGTAAACCAGCGAAGGCCAGTTGTCTTTCGGATGGGCCAGGTGCCAGTTGTAAACATCGACCATGCGATTGCGGCCATCAACTTCAACCACCGGCGTGATCAGGGTGACGACATTATCGCGAATAGATTTGACGTATGGACTCTCATCCACCACCAGACGGTAAGCGAGTTCCATTAACGCCGTCGGCGAGCCGGTCTCAGTCGAATGGATGGTCCCGGTGATGTAATAAACTGGAAAAGAATCGGCGACGAGCTTGTCGGCTTCATCGTCGTTAAGATTGATTGTGCGCGGATCGGCCAGCTTGGTTAACCGGGCGCGATTTTCTTCGAGCCGGGCCATCAGTTGTTCCGAAGCCACGGCCACGGCAATCATCTCCCGGCCTTCTTCTGTTGTGCCGATGGAAAAGACTTTCACCCGCGGACTGGCTTTCTCGAGCATGCGCATGTAGCGATAGATGTCTTCCGCATACGGCAACTTTCCCGGTGCGCCGGCAACGTCGCCCAACACAGCCTTTGGGGTGGGCACCTGCGGCGATGCCGGTAGATAGTCGGTCAACGGCGAATTGAAGAACGTCTCGGTGGTGTACTCCCGGATCTTCTTCGTGTACTCCTCATCGATAGGTTGGTTGGGATCGCGTCCTGGCTTTACCTGGGCGCTCATGGCGCTGCACAGGGACAAGAACAAACAGGACACAAAGAGGCCACGCAGGAGTAAACGAGTCATCGGGTTTTCCTCAAGTAAGGGCAAGTGATATTTGGATTTTCGTTTCAAGTGGAGAAGAAGCTTTTAAGCTATACCTTCGAGCAAGTCAATAACAAACGATCCACGAAAAAATCACTAACAAATTTTTTCGTACCGGTTCGGGTGGTTTCGTGGATCGTCTTGCTTTCCCGCCCCAGAAAAAGAAACCGGAGCCATTCTCATGACTCCGGTTTTGTCTTTGGTTCCGCATCAAGTCAGCTAGAAACTTCCGCTGGCGCCTTTGAATCCATGCCTGGCCTGTTTGGCCGCCCAGGTCAGGACGCGCATCGTGTCGTAGCAGTAACCCAGGATGTAGTTACACGTCGAGAGACAGTGCTTCGTACAATCCACCTTCATGTCATCCAGCTGCTTGATGTCGAACTTATGAGCTCCGACCACGCCCCAGTCATGCGTTGCCGAATACATCGGGAAACACGGGGCCAGGGTGCCGTCGGTACGGATGATCAGAGAGTTCTGACCCGCACGGCATGACCATGGTGGCACCTTGCCGCGCATCAGCAACTTCATGTCTTCCATGTGCTGGATGGGGTTAACCATTTTGTAGCCATGATTGACGCGCTTGTCATTCAGGTAGTCAAGCAGATCATCCACCTTGGGCCAGTCGTCCGGCGTTAGATAGGTTTGGTTCTCGGTGAGATGTTTGAAGTGATCCTGCTCGGTCATCGGCGTCTCATTGATGTGGTATTCAGTGGCGATGCCGCTGTCGTGAGCAATCTCGGTCAGTTCCTTTACATCGTCCATATTGTTATGGCAGATGTTGATATTGAACATCACCGTATAGCCGTAGTAACGCTGCCGTTTCACCAAATACTCGAAGTAAGGACGAATCGGGTCAAAAGCCTTCGGTAACGACTTTCGTTCCTTGACCGAATCAACCGCCAGGTTGACTGTGGCCACACCCGCGTCACCTAGGCGATCGATTACGTCTGGTTTCATCAACCTTCCGTTGGTTGGCAGGTAAACAAAGATGTCTCTCTTGGCACTGTAGTCGACGATCTTGTGAATAAACTTTGGCCGGAGCAGCGGCTCGCCACCCATCAACGCCAAGACGCGAGAGCCAATCGAGTGGAGCCAGTCAATTGAGCGTTTGGCTACGTCCTCGGTCATACCCTTTACAGCGTTGTTGTATGACCAGCAGTAATGACAATCCAGATTGCATTTCCATTCGGTGAACAGATACGGAATGATCGGCCGCAATTCTCCGCTGTGCCAGCGAGACTTGAAGTAAGGGGAACCCCAGGTCTTCCACGTGCGGATGGCATTCAGTTTCTGATACTGCCGTTCCGTCATCTCCACCGGGTTTGGTTTCTGGGGATAAACCGGCTCCGGTAGGACCGAGTCGGGCATTGGCTCGAGCTTGGCGCGTGTCGGGGATTTGTAAAGGATCTGGTGCAATTTGGCGTCGATGCGAAAAGGCGCCGCATCCGTTCCGACGGGAGCCCCACTGGGGATGTTCTCTTGTATTTCTGCCATGATGTTTCCTCTCTGGATTGGGCGTAAGCGGCCAAGGTGGGCGCGATGAACAATTAAGTTCTTAGGTCTCTAGAAAGAAAGCCCGCGATTAGTTACTAATCGTTTAGCGGAATGGTCCGGCAAAACTAATAAGGGGTAACCGGCGCTGGCGAAATAAGGGTCGCGAATCGTCGCGAATCGTCGCGAATATTGTCTGATTTCATGCTGAATTGCAAGCTTTTAAAGAGTGCTTCCCAAACTCGCTAAACCTGCGGTTGCGCAGTAGTTTGAATCGCGTTAACCTTGCCCCTTTTGTCGCAGCCTGTTCTGCAAGCCGCCACCCTGATCGCATGAGCCACCACAGACTGAGAGGACGAAAACTTGGCCGCTAGAGCCGACGCAGCAGTTACCGCGGGCCTTAAGCCTGAGCTTTTTGCGAAACGAGGTTTGGTGTCCTTAAGTCGCCCCGTGCTCGTGGTCAGCCTTACTCTGCTCGTGCTCATTGGCTTTGGTTTTCGCCTTTCAAGTTTGAGCTCTGAGGGCCTGAGTGAAGACGAACTGAACAAACTTCAGGCCGTGGCCGACTATCGTGAAAATGGCTTGACGTCGGCCAACAGTGAGCATCCCTTCCTGATGAAGGCCTTGTTAACGGCGAGTCTGGTGATGGCCGACAAATGGAACAGCACTT
>DATKIS010001042.1:0-3106 GCA_035543975.1 Pyrinomonadaceae bacterium | reverse complement strand
CGAGAGGCTCATGCACCTACTACCTGGACGCACCGTCGGGGTTTGCAAAATCTTTTGCCTGGTTGTTCTTTGTGTGCTGGCCACTTCTCTCGTAAGCGCCTGGGCCCAGGACAAGAATCCCCAGACTCCCCAGAAACCACTAATTGAAGTCACTCCCGCAAAGCCCCAGGCAACTCCACCTGGACAGCAAAAGCCTGTACCCGATCTCGACGGCCCCGTCATCGTCAATACAGACCTGATCACATTTACCGTGACTGTCACGGATTCATATGGCCGGTTTGTTTCCGGTCTCAACAAGAGTGCGTTCACTGTCCTGGATGAAAAGAAACCTCAGGAAATCACGTTTTTTAGCGACGATGACTCCCCCGTATCGGTAGGAGTGATTTTCGACGTCTCAGGCTCCATGAGCGGTGAGAAGGTCAAGCGGGCCCGAGACGCCCTGTCGAAGTTTATCCAGACCAGTCACAATGCGGACGAGTATTTCCTAATCGCCTTCAACTCGCGCGCGCAACTTCTGCTCGATCGAACTCGCGACGGCAACTCCGTCCTGGATAAACTGACTTTTGTAAACACCAAGGACAATACCGCCCTTTACGACGCCTGTTATCTCGGGGTTGAGAAGGTCCAACGGGGCGCTCATCCCAAACGGGCCCTGCTCCTGATTAGCGACGGCCAGGACAATAATTCCCGGTATACGTTTAATGAACTGCGCCGCCTCCTGAAGGAATCAGATGTTGTTCTCTATGGCATCGGCATTCTCGGCGGTGGCGACGCGGGCAGCGCGCTGGGCATGGAAGGTCAGGGCATCCTGGACGAACTCGCAGGTGTTTCCGGCGGCAAAGCTTTCTTTCCCCGAAGCGCCGCCGAAATGGACGACATCTTCGAGCAGATCGCCCTCGAGCTTCGCCACCAGTATTCCATCGGTTATAAACCAACCAATTTCAGCAACGACGGTCGCTGGCATAAAGTTAAGGTGAGAGTGACTCCCCCACGCGGATTGCCCCGCCTGTTTGTGCGCACCAAGGAAGGCTATTACGCAATTCCCAGTTCTCGTTGATTTCGGCCCTCGTTGACGTCGTCTGATAGATTTCACCTCTGCCGTTCGGCAACGCATTAACTCTCCCGAAGCATCTTCTATTGAGGCCTTCGCTGTGGCTGGCCTCGATCCGCCGCACCGGCCGTGGCCGAATTGCGCTAACAATGATTTCGCGGGCTTCGCATGCTCAGTTGGACGGGGTAAACTGAAGCCCTGAACAGTTCTCGAAGCGGGCTGTAAAAATAGAGATCCAATTCCTTCGGGGTACGACTGTGATGAAGCTTAACCAGAGTCAGATGCGGGGTGCAGACATCGTCAGCCCGCGTGAGGCGAGAAAATTGACTAAACAAAGATTCTTCGCGGTGCTCACTTTTGTGGTCGCTGCAACTTGCATGATTGGTTCAAACCTGGTGTTTGCCAGGCTCCAGAATTCGCGCCCACGTAACGCCGCCAGCGGACAGCCAAACCCGACGCCAACCCCGACGCCTCGTTCCACTCAAACGGCTGCGCCGCAGCGGCCGGCTAATTCGAATCCGGCTCCTCCCGCGCAACAGCCGACCCCGTACGACCGAATCGCGCCGAATCTGGGTGAACCACCGCCGCCGCCGGTGCTTAAGCCCAAGCCGAGTCCGACTCCCGCTGACGAAGAGTTTGACGAAGGCAGCCGCATCGTAGTCAACACCGAACTGGTGACTCTCAACGTGCGCGTCATCGATCGCAACAACCGGCCCATCGGAAACGTCCAGCAAAGTGAATTTCGGGTCTGGGAAGACGGCGTACCGCAGCCGATTGAGTACTTCACCCGCGAGGAAGTGCCCATTAGTTATGGCCTGGCAGTGGACACTTCCGGGTCCCTGCGCTCGCAGTTACAAAGTGTGATCGATGCGGGAAAGACGATAGTTAACAGTAACCGGCCCGGCGACGAGACCTTCCTGGTTCGCTTCATCAGCAGCGACAAGATTGAGACCGTCCAGGACTTCACCGCCAACCAGGAATTGCTGATAGATGGTATCGACAGCCTGTATGTTGAAGGCGGCCAAACAGCTGTCGTTGACGCGGTTTATCTAACAGCTGACCACGTAGCCGAGTATAAGAAAGGCGATGACAACGATCGCAGACGCCGAGCTATGATCGTCATAACGGACGGGGAAGACCGCAACAGCTTCTATTCCCCTGACAAGTTGTTTGCCCGCCTCCGGGAAGCCGACGTGCAAATCTACGTGATCGGCTTTGTCAACGAACTCGACAAGGAAGGCGGTCTGATTCGGAAAAGCCCGCGCGATAAGGCCGTCAACTTACTGAACAAAATAGCTAGCGAGACCGGGGGCCGTGCATTTTTCCCGCAGTCGCTCTCTGAGCTGCCACAAATCGCGACCGAGATTGTGCGCGATCTCAGGACCCAGTATGTGGTGGCCTACAATCCCACCAACAAAGCTCGGGATGGATCATTCCGCGCGATCAAGGTTTCGGTAGAGGAAGCCTCGAGTCGTGACAAACGCATCGCGCTGACCCGCAATGGGCGGGTGGCGCCGAAGGGTGAGCCGATCGCTCCCAAGATCCCGTCGAATCGTACGGCAACCAAACCGGTAGCTGGAACGAACAAGACGCCCTGAGCAGTCCGGTGATCCTCGGCTACGGATGGTGGCTACGAATCGGCAAACCCGCAGGGTGTCAGAAAGTAGCCGGGGGTCGAAGCGCTGCGCAGCTCCCCGGCACCCATTGATCAAGGATCGGCACGTTGCAAGCTAAAGCTTGGACTCTGTACGCCTGTACTCAATGCTGAATTTCAGGCCCTGACCGGGTGCCAGCCCAACTCTGTGACCCCTTCAGGGTCAAACAGAAATGTCTTCTGGTCAGGGGGTATCGCTGCGCTCAACCCCGGCTACTTTCTCGCAGCTCTACGGGCGGCCTCGGCGCAACCGAACGCGCCCCTAAACCAATTGTCACCAGACCTGGGAATTCCCGATTCATACCTTATAATGCCGTCGCTCTTGAACTCTGCCCCAAACTCATTGGAGATGATCCCCCATGCCCTGTGACCACACTTTTCTCACCAACATCAGAATGTTT
>DATKIS010001041.1:0-3802 GCA_035543975.1 Pyrinomonadaceae bacterium | reverse complement strand
TCTGCTCGTTGACCTCTTCATCGTGTTCGTCGGAAATCTCTCCCACGATCTCTTCAAGCAGGTCCTCCAGCGTGATGATACCCTCCAGTCCACCATGCTCGTCGACCACAAAGCCAAAATGGGTCTTCTCCTTTTGCAACTGCCGCAAGACGTCTTCGAGGCGCGCAGTATCCACTACGAACAAGGGAGGCTGGATGACCTTTTCCAGGCTAAAGCTTTTTGGCTTAAGTAGAAAAGGGATTAGGTCTTTGCTATGTACAAAGCCGATCACGTCGTCGATGGATCCGCGATAGACCGGCAGGCGTGAATAACGATGCTGCTCAAAGGCCGTTGTCAGTTGCTCGAGCGAGCAATCGCTGGGAATCGCGGCAATGGCTGTTCTGGGCACCATAGCCTCGCGCACGAGAGTGTCGGAAAACTCAAAGACGCGGTGAATTAACCGGCGTTCTTCAGCCCGCAGATGGCCACTGTCCCGAGATTTGTCGACGAGTTGACGCAACTCCGCTTCGGTATAGCTCGAACCATGCTCGGGAGAGGGCTGCAGGCCGACGAGTCTGACCGTGCGATCACTAGCCCAATCAAGAGCACGTATGGGCCATTGAAACACGCGGTAGAAGAGTTCCATCGGCAGCGAAACGGCCAAAGCAACTTTCTCGGCGCGCGCAAGTCCGAACAGTTTTGGCGCCTGTTCTCCGAGGACGATGTGCAAGATCGTAATGATTGAGAAGGCGATGGCAAAAGAGAGTCCGTGGCGCCATCCGTCCGAGAGCCCTGAGAAAGGTTGCTCAAGCAGGCGGGCGATCACCGGCTCGCCGACCCAACCCAGGCCCAGCGAGGCCAAAGTGATTCCCAACTGGGAAGCGGACAAGTAGGCGTTTAGGTTGTTGAGTTGTCTCAACAGCCGGCGGGCTGCGCTATTACCCGCGGCGGCCAGCGTCTCGATGCGCGACCGCCGTACGCCGACCAGTGCAAACTCAGCGGCTACAAAAAAACCGTTGGCACCAACGAGGAATAACACCAGGCCTAACTTCAGAGCAATCATGGCCCAATCGACAGCAGGTGCGGCGCTATCCTCGGCGAGCATCAGATTGAGAAGGTAACTTGGAGGTTCAGACATGCTAAGAATCGGGGGGATTGATGAGCTCCTGGTCTAATACGCCTAACGTTCGGATGGAAAATTATAGCATGCAGTGACGAGCAGCAGAGAGGGGAGACCAAAAAGGGGCAGACTGGCAGACTGTCGACGGCGCCCTGTTTGTTAACAGAGACGCCGTCACAGTAGTCTTAGATGGTTTTGATGACTAGTGAGCTTAGTGACCAGCTGCGGCACCTGCGGCCCGAGCTCGAGCCGGCCGGCGATCGTGCTTTACACAAGCGCGGGTAAGGGCTTGCTCCACACGCGGCTCGATGTTGCATTCCGGTTGGCGGCAAACTGCAGCCAATTCCGAAATCACCAGGTAGCGCGCCCGCTCCAGCATCCGTTGCTCACGAAACGACAGGGGTTTGAGATGGCTCAGATAGGTTAGGTGTTTCAAAACTTCCGCGGCTTCAAAAATATCACCGGTCCGCATCTTTTCTGAGAAATCCTTAAACCGGTCTTTCCAATCATTCGAGGGGAAGGAAAAATCATCCGCCAGCACTTTGAACAACATCTCGCATTCGCCTGAGGAAATGGGCGATCGGAGCCCTACTTCCGTAGCATTTGACACAGGCACCAGGACGAGGGAGTTGTTAGCGGCGAGACGAAGCGTATAGAAAGGGAGTGAGTTAGCACCTATTTGCTTCTGCTCAATTTGCTCGATGGTCCCGATACCATGGTTGGGGTAAACGACTTTCTGACCGACTTTGAAGCCCACGCAGCACCTCCGTTGGTTTGTAAATATCAGACTGCGCCGCACGCGCGGGTCTGGGGGAAACCGAGCGACGCAGTAATAGCGCCGGGGCCCTGATTGGTAAGTGTTCGGAGTCTAACAAGCCGTATTGCACAGCGTCAAGCTTTGCCAGACGCGCCGCCAGCACGTGAAAATGGGAACAAACTTCCAGGGTTTTCGCCCTTGACTTTGCAAGTTCACTGATCATTTGGAACGGGAGCGTGCGGTACCGCACATACACGTTTCTTAGTAGCCCACATAGTCCTCGGTTCAACCGTGTCCGTCGCGACCTTCGCGGCGCTATGCCGGTTTGATTACTCCGGAGTCGGATTCAGGACGACAGTGATTAGCGTGGCTTGGGTGACAACAGATAGCCCGTGATGTTTTGGCACGGCTTGAATTCAATCTCGGTTTGAGCGGCCTCAGCCTCCCGGCGCAGTTTCATGCGCGCCGGTGATTCGTCGGGCAGGCGCAGCTTAGAGGTCGCCTTAGCTTCGTGATCTTCCGCAATCCGCAAAACTGCCCAATACCGCCCCGGCGGCAGATTTCCCAGATCGAACGACCCATCCTGATTGACCGGGGCTGCAAAATACCGCAGCACATCTTCGGTACTCTCTTTTTCCGAGGGAACCAGGTGCAGATAGAGTTGTGCTCGAAGACTCTCCCCTTCCCCGAGCTTAATCCTTCCGTGCAGTGACGCCGCACCTTCGGCGAGAGTCAGCGTCAAGCTGCCTAACTTCTCGCCATGTTTAAGACTAATCCCATTTCGCGCAACGTCAGCTGGGCGGTTTCCCGCAGCCAACTTCGCAACCGCTGAAGCCCCCAATACCGTCGATTGGGAAATAGCTTTCAAATACCAGTACTTTGCCGAGAACTGAGCGTCGAAGCGGTAGTGACCTGGGGCGAGATTACTAAAGACTATCTCTCCTGATTTATCCGGTGAAACCGGACGACCCTGCCAGATAAATCGAGGATCGATTCTGACAGGCTCTTTCGAATTGTTCTTGATTAGGACCATGGTCTCAGCCAATAGAGGCTGTCGTTTGCCTTTGCATTCGGTCGCGCTCGAGTTCTCCAGCACAATGCGTCCGCTAATCGCCCCTAAGGGTTTGGTAACCAGGGTGAGACCGGTCACATCGGAACCTCTAACGGTGATGGCTCGCTGATCTGAGACTGCAATTTCGCTCGGTCCTGATGGGGACATGGCGGTGAGTTCGTAATCGCCATCACCCACTCCATAAAACGTGAAGCTCCGACCATCAGAAGCTTGCACTGAATTAAGCAGGCCCATTCGTATTCCCTTGGAAACCTGCGTCAGGCTCACGTTCCCGAAGCCGTAAGAACCCGTTGGCGCCGGCGGTCCCTCGATGGTGCCGCTAACCAGATGCCCGGATTCCGCCAGATAGCGAATATCAACACCGCTTCTCTCTTCGCCACTTCGCACCGCGATCTCTGTCGCGCTGTCGCGATTTGAAGAGGGGGCAAAAGTAGGAGCATGACTGTCATAGGCGTTGGGATACATACTCCACCCTCCCCGCCCACCGGCTGAGATCAAGTAGGTTCCCGGCAGCAATCCGTAGAACCGGTAAACTCCACGGTCGTCGGTCACTTTGTCCGCAGCATTCACGGCATATTTTTGCCCTTCCATTTCGCGAATCAGGATCGCGTGTACTGGAACCTGGACCACCGGATCACCCAGGGCGGAAGTCACCGTGCCGGTGATAACACTGCCTTTGACGAGGGTCAATTCGACAGTATCGCCGATTCGATAGTACGTAGGCTGAGGTAAGGGTTCACGAAGCTCCGGGACATACGTTGGAGCATTGGCCGAAACTGAGTAAAGCGCCGATCCGAGGCCAGCCACTTGAAATTTTCCGTCGCTGTCAGTCACAGCCCTGCTTGGTGCCGACCGCATATTCCAGGAGTAAATG
>DATKIS010001040.1:0-2599 GCA_035543975.1 Pyrinomonadaceae bacterium | reverse complement strand
TGCCTTCAAGCCGCGAACTTCTCCCTATGCATTTCAGGGTCTGGGCGAGGAAGGACTCAAAATTCTGGTTGAAGTCCGTGAAGCTTACGGCTTGAAGATCGTCACCGAAGCTATGGACGAATCCGGCGTGGACCTGGTGGAACGTTACGGCGACATGGTCCAGATTGGCGCCCGCAACATGCAAAACTTCTCGCTGCTCCGCCGAGCGGGGAAGTCGTCGTTGCCGGTCCTGCTCAAGCGGGGGCTGTCGGCGACGCTCGAAGAATGGCTGTTAGCCGCGGAGTACATTATGGCCGAGGGAAACTACAACATCGTCCTTTGTGAACGCGGAATTCGCACTTTCGTCCAGCACACTCGCAACACCCTCGACCTGGCTGCCGTTCCCGCAGTGCGTCGGATATCGCATTTGCCCGTAGTCGTTGATCCATCGCATGGTACTGGGAAAAACTATCTGGTGTGTCCACTGGCGCGGGCAGCAGTTGCCGTGGGCACCGATGGCTTAATCATCGAAGTACACAATCAGCCGGAGTTGGCGCGCTCTGACGCGGCTCAATCGCTGACGTTGGAACAATATCAACAACTCGTCGACGAAGTCAGGGTGATCCACGATGTGATCGCGCCGATCCCGGCAAGATGAGGTTGGAGTGCGGCGGCTCGACGCCGCTTTGGTCCGCGGCGGCTCGACGCCGCTTTCGTGCGCTAGAGCCGCCGGACGCTAACAACCGCCGTCAAGCCGCCGGATACCAAAGCGGCGTCAAGCCGCCGCACTCCAAAGAGGTGCTTTTTTTAGAAGTGCGCCCAGTCGTGTATTATCAAACCCAACTCAATTCAACTAGCTGGCAGGTCGAGGAATGGGACGAGCTTGATGGCAGTCAATAAGCAGAGAATCGAAACGGTGGCCAACGAGGGCACATTGGCAATGGGTTCAGAAGTCAAAGAGGAGGCAGTTTCAGCTGACGTCGAGGCGAAGGAGCAGCGCTTAGCCGAGTTGTTTCGGGAGATGGGTTCGGTATTGGTGGCCTTCTCTGGTGGGGTTGATAGCACCTACGTCGCCTACCTCGCCACGCGTGAGTTAGGCAGTCGCGCCCTGAATGTGACGGGAGAATCTGCGAGCCTGGCGCAGGACCAGCGAACCGAGATAGCCCAACTGGTCGAACGCTTTGGCCTGCATCACGAGACACTCAAGACAGAAGAACTGGCCGACCCGCGCTATCTGTCCAATGCGTCCAACCGTTGTTACTTCTGTAAGTCAGAGTTGTATGGAAAGCTGGAGCCTCGGGCCCGGGAGCTTGGATTTAACTTCGTGGTGGATGGGTCGACGCTCGATGACCTTGGCGATTTCCGGCCTGGTCGCACAGCCGCGAATGAACATGCAGTGCGTAGTCCACTGATCGAGGTTGGCATGACCAAGAGCGATGTGCGCGAACTGAGCCGCCGAGCCGGTCTGCCAACGTGGGACAAACCAGCGAGTCCCTGCCTTTCGTCTCGTATCGCTTACGGCCTGCCCGTCACGATCGAAAGATTGAGCACGATAGATCGCGGTGAAGCAATAATGCGTGAGCTGGGCTTTCGCGAATTTCGCGTCCGGCATCACGATGACCTGGTCCGACTGGAAATTTCACCGGCGGAGATGAGCAAAGCCTTGACTGTCGAGCTGGCTGGAGAGTTTGCCCGGCGCTTTCGCGATCTGGGATTCAAGTATGTGACGCTGGACCTGCATGGTTACCGCACCGGCGCGATGAATGAAGTCCTGAGAAAAAAGACTTTGGGTCCTAACGAATAGGCCCGAAGGGCAGACATTGCATAGCCACGTCCGTAAGGGCGTGGTCCCGATGGCAAAAGGTCATTGAGGCCCGAAAGGGCCGGCACATTCGAATTGGGTCGCGCAGTGTCGCACCTCCGGCGCTCAGAAATCTTACGCTCTATTGGACCCGCGCTTCCGCACGGGGCTACTAAATGCTGCCGCTTCGCGGCTCGTTGAAGGGTTCAATTTGACAAATAGCTGAGCTCCCTGAAAGACAAGAATTTGTGAGCCTGTTCCTTTAGAAAATAGCTTAACGCCCCTTCTGCCAAAACTCTCTTAAATCACCAATGGAATTTCAAGACATAGAGTCCGTATTGCAAAGCTGCAAGGACGGGCAATTGGATATTGCCGCGGCCACCCGCGCCATCAAAGATCTTCTTTACGAAGACATTGGTTACGCGCGCGTGGATCACATGCGGGCCACTCGCCAGGGGTTCCCCGAAGTCGTCTTAGGGGAAGGTAAGACGCGAGCGCAGGTGACCGGGATTGTGGAACGCCTCCTCCAGCGGGCGCAGAATGTGCTGGTCACGCGGACCGACGCCGGCACGTTTGGCGAAGTGCGCAACGTGGCGACCGATGCCGAGTGGCATGAGTCAGCCCGAATGATTCGCATCTGGCGTGATCGCACCGAGCTTGGATCCGGCGAGATATGTTTGGTCACCGCGGGAACGAGCGACATCCCGGTGGCCGAAGAAGCGGCGCTCACTTGCGAGGCCATGGGTAATCGGGTCCAGCGGATTTGGGACGTGGGAGTTGCCGGCATCCATCGGGTTTTCGCCGAACGCGCGAGGCTTC
>DATKIS010001039.1:0-4421 GCA_035543975.1 Pyrinomonadaceae bacterium | reverse complement strand
TTGCTGAATCCCAGTCCCTGGGACAGATTCGTGCGGACCACGTCTCCGTCAAGCACTGTCACCTGCCGGCCGTACTCCATCAGCAGCTGGGTCAACACCTCGGCGGTGGTTGATTTACCCGAGCCGCTCAATCCAGTAAACCAAATGCAGGCACCTTGCTCATGACGCGGCGGGTAGGCCTCTCTCAGAATTTGCGCCACTTCAGGACGAGTAAACCAGGCCGGCAGTTCTCGTCCCTGGTTCAAATACTGTTCTCGAACCTGCGTGCCCGATCGTGTTATTCCGTTCACCGCTCGCGAGGCTTCCTCATAGCGCTGGGCGTCCGGGAGATAAACCAATTCCTGAAAGGGGATTACCTTGACTCCTAACTCGTCGCTGAATTGCTCGACCAACTCCTGCGCTTCATAGGGTCCGTAAAAAGGACGGTTCTGTGAATCTGTACCAGGGCCGGCGTGGTCCCTTCCTACGATCAAATGGTTGGCTCCATAGTTACGCCGTATCAGGGCATGCCATAGCGCTTCCCTTGGACCGGCCAAGCGCATGGCCAGCGGCAACAGCGACAGCAGGATCCGGTCACGTTCGTAATATCGTTCAGCCAGGATCTTATAGGTCCGCACCCGGGTAAAGTGATCGATGTCGCCCGGTTTCGTCATACCCACTGCCGGGTGCAGAAGTAAGACGCCGTTAACCTGATCCATGGCCCGCCGCGTTAGTTCCTCATGTGCACGATGGAGCGGGTTCCGGGTCTGAAAGGCAACGACGTTGCTGCATCCCATCCCCTCCAGCCTGGCCCTTACTTCCGCAGGGGTTAGGCGCAGGTCCTGAAAATCGTGGTATCGCGGGAGTTGGAGCACCTGCAGTCGACCGGAAATATTGAGCTTGCCCCAGCTCTGCATCTCCGCCACCAGCGGGTGGCTGGAATCCTCAGTACCGGCAACCTTGCGAGATGTTTCAGCAACATCCCACTCGTAAATTTCTTCAACGGTCAGAATCGCAAGTAAATCGTTCTTCGAACTACGCAACGCAATGTCCCGGTCCAGCTGAAGTTCAGGAGTGGCGTTGACGGGAAGTGTGACGGGGATTGGAAACAGATGCCCGCTAACCAGGCGCATCTCATCGAGTATTCGCTGATGGTCTTCCCGCCCGGCAAAGCGATCAAGGGGCGAGAAAGCGCCGGTAGCAAGCAACTGCAAATCACAGAGAGACCGCTCAGAGATTTGAATGGAAGGCAGGCGCCCGGCATACGCTTTCAGTTCCCCCAGTTGCTCAGGAGGGACTCGCAGGTCCACAAGACTTCCGCCGTAGGGCGGACCGATGACACGGTGATTCATTGGTAGTTTTCGGGCTCGCGCCATGTGGGAGACTTCTCCTAGTACGAATCCTTCACGCACGCCAAGGATTTGTCGAGAGTCTATGGGGCGAGATTCACTTATGACCGGACGGTTTCGCTGTCGGGCGTAGTCACCTGTGTCAAGGGAATGATGTTGGGTCTGGTCTTTGAACCTAAGCGGGCGCTTTCACCGCTTCAAGGAATGACTTACCCGGACCAGACCATCGTTGATTGTTCAATTTGAAACAAGCTGTTGGTAGTTTATCCGTGAGTAAAATCATGGTCAAGTAGACCTGCAGTTAGGTAATCAGCCTGCATGGAACCTCGGCTATAGAACCCAGCGACGCGGCCAACATTTTGACGGTATAGATCCCTTACTCTAAACTGCACCCGCCCTGAATCCGACTTCCGCGTTTACCTTCAACTGCCACGCAGATTAGTGTTTAGAAACCGATGACAGAAGATCAAAACCCGTCAGGACGATTTGCGTCGATTCGAACATGGACGCTGATCCTGGTTCTGGGTGGGTTTGTGGCTTTGTTTCTAATCCACTTTGCGATTGTCTGGAAATCCGTCGTCAACCTTCCTTCCGACGATGAATGGGCACTCCTTCGCGATCCGGATACTCTTTCACTCAGATGGATATGGGTACAGCACAATGAGCACCGGATTGTAACCACGAAATTCCTGATCTGGCTGCTATATCATTGGGATGGTTGGAACCTTCAGACAAACGTCCTCATTAACTTCATTATCTTCGGGGTCACCCTCGCCTGGCTGATCTGGGTGGCCAAAAAACTGTCGCCCCGGCTTCCGCTCTGGGCCATTCTGGGCTTTACAGTTTTCATGCTGTCGCCAATTCTCTGGATGAACCATCTTATCGGTCTCCAGGTCTGCTTTCACTTCTGGTTATTATTCTTCCTCATATCTACTTATTTCCTGTTCGGACCAATTCAAAACTGGCAACGGCTCGTTATTGGCGGTCTCGCCGCGGCAGCATCTCTCTACTCACTCGGCACGGGCTTATCCTCGGTGCCGATCGTGTTTTTGTTATTTTGCTTGTTCAAGCTCTTTCGAGCTTACTTCGCGAATAACAAGGAAGAACGGGTGCGGGAAGTTCGGCAATTGGGCCTAACCGGTGCCATCGTGGTCGGATCTACGGCTTTATGGATGGTGGGCTTTTACGCGCCGAACAAACGCGGGCTGGCCTGGCCTTATGAGTTGGCGTTTTGGCGACAGCTGCTCAACCTGGTGTCACTCGCCTTCGGGGTAGAGGTCATCTCAACCGCCCTCGGTGCGATCTGCTTGTTGATCGTCATCGCGCCGGTCCTCTGGCAAGTATGGAAACAGAGGGGCCAGCTAACGCCACAGCAATGGACCTCTTATGCCACCGTCATCGGGATTCTGGCGACGCTGGCATCCATCGCTGCCGGACGCGCGCCATTTGGAATCGGATGGTCCAAGGTTTCGCGCTACGCTGAGATCGGCATGCCTCTAATTATTCTGTCAGCGCTCAACTGGAATTGGGTCTTGCAGAAGAGAAAGACCGGAGCGACTATCGCCCTGTTGGGACTATGGTGTTTTTGCTTTGTCGGATTCTTTGATAACTGGAGTTTTGACCGGTATTGGCAACGCGCCGCCAACAGACGAATCGGCGCCATCTGCGTGAAGGCCTACTATCAACAGGGTGGTCAGGGCCGATGCGCAAACCTATGGCGTGATCCTCTAGCCATCGAACTGAATGTAGCTAAAAGTCTCAACGCCTCTTTCTATCAAGAGGCAAGTTCCCAGATCCAGAGGGAAACTGAGGCGACAGCAAGCCACCAGATACCAGCGAAGCCGGCCCTGGTTGGAGTGCTCGATGTGGCTAACTGTCAGATTATTGGCGGCTGGGCCTCGCAGGGTCCGAGGTCGAAGTCAATTGAGAGCGTCGATATTTATGATGGTGACAAACTGATTCAGACGGTAACTGCGGACACTTTTCGTCACGATGTTTACAATGCCGGCATGGGTGCATACTTCAGTGGTTTTCAGATTCCGACACCGCCAGGCTTGAAAGACAGTAAGCCCCACTCCATTCGCGCCAGGTTCGCCGAAACTACCAAGGACTTGCGGGCAACTCCCAAAACAATTACCTGCGCTCCCTAGCGCCGAGATTAAGAAACCAGGCGGAACGATCAAGCCTGAAGAGGGTTCATATGAGAGGGGTGTCCTAATCTGGGAAATCCTTTGCGAGCCTTTGCGGCTCTTTGCGTACTTTGCGGTAGGGAAACGCCTTAAAAACGATAACCGCAAAGAGCGCGAAGGGCCGCAAAGTTCACGCAAAGAATGGAGCTGAGAACACTACTCATATCCGAACACCGCTAACGCCTCGCCGAAAGCCTGCTGGCTGCTCTCCCGCAGTTCGTCAGGCAATTCATTCCGCCAGCGTCCGATTGAGGCTTGCGAATCAAGCGAAGTGCGATGTTGCTGTTGAGCTCCAGGCTCAACCGTCTCCGCGCTAAGAATCATGCCTTTGACCAGGGCGTCAGAGTCCTTCAGCTGCAGATAACGAAGAAGCCCTTGCAGAACCGATGCTGGTCGCTGCACCAGATCCTCATAACGCACCAGCACAGCTCCCTCAGTGGCTGTTTGCCAGTTGTACAAGAGTTGAGCGGCTGCCCTCCCCAACCAGGCCACATACTCGGCGCCAGGACGCAGGTCGCCTCCAAACCCCTTCTGTCCGCGCTTCTCGTCAAAAGCGAGGATGGAAACCAACATATCCCGAAAATCTCGCACCAGAATGATCTCAGGATGCCCCGGGAATAATTCTCGCTGGACCTCGCGCAAGACGGGGTTGGGCAGGGACTTCTCCACGAAATAGCGAGGCTGGACCGTGGACTTTGATTGGAAAGCAGCGGAGGCCTCGTAGAAACCGATGATTTGGTTACGAGCGAAAGTCCACAGGTTTTCGATAGCCGGACCTCCCAACCACTGCGCGGCGGGATCCTGATCGATCATACGTACGATCGGGAACTCTTTGTGACCAATCCACCAGAACCGCCGATCATCCGCCATCGCTAAAGATTGCAGGTAGCTGTGGGGGGACGCG
>DATKIS010001038.1:0-2704 GCA_035543975.1 Pyrinomonadaceae bacterium | reverse complement strand
GTAGAAAGTCTTGGAAGTTATGACGCCCATTGCGCCGGCCACAAAGACACCAACCAACGCAACCATGATGGCCCACAGCAGGTGGACATTCTCGCTAGTGATGCCGCCATGTCCAATCAGGAGATTAAGCACTCGCTCCCCAATAACCAGGAGCATGATGTAGCCGGCTGTAGTCAAGCCGCCAATCGCCAGCAGCCGGCGCAGATAGAGACGACGAAAAGCAGGCCAGTCTCCCGCGCCGGCGTAGATGGCCAACTGTGGAACCATGGGAGTAGCAATAGCTTTCTCGGCCACCATATTGGCGACGCCATAAATCTGTTGCCCGATAGAGAGTAACGATAGACCGCCGGAGGGAGCCATCGACGCGAGAAACCGATCCACCAAGGGATCAGTTCGATAGTAGGTTGTGCCAATCAGCAGCGGGCGAAGGCGGCGCCAGGCCTCGCGCATCGCGGGAGAATTCAAGTCTGGCCGTTGCCATCGGCCCAGACCGGGCAGCAACCAGACTACCTGCAGGCCGCTACGCAGGACGATCAATAAAGCCGCAGCGGTCACCCCGTTTGCCGGCAAGATCTTTACCAGCAGCCCTAAGGCGAGCAAACTCGCAAGCAAAGTGGAAAGCTCGACCCAGATGAATTTCTGTCGCGCGTGATAAACCGCCCAGAGCACCGAGCTGGCTGCGGTGAATATCATGCCGACCAGTTGAATGCGGGTTAAACTCACCGTCAGCAACTGACCTGCGCTTGAGAATCCCGGAACCAGCCACGGCACCCAGAACGTGGCGGTGAGCAAGAGCACCACGGCAAGGGCCGTGAAGATACCGCAAACGCTCAGGAAAAATCCCCAGGCATTGCGGCCGAAAGTGACTTCGTCTTCGGTGGCCAGCAAGGGCACCAGCACATGCGTCAACGAAGTGCTGACCACCATGAGAATCAATTGCGGCAGAGCCATGCCGGCAAATAAGGCGTCTGTCTCAAGCCCCACCCCGAGCTGGGTGATGACGTACCATTGAAACAAGAGAGTGACGATAATGTTTGCGGCGGCCAGGCCGGCCAGCGTTAGCGTTTGTTTCATCCCAATGGCTATAGGTGCGGCATGAACTCCGAATTAGCAAAGGTGCCACAAAGAGTTGAAACTCGAGGACACTAGCCGAATTAGGCAAGACGAGCGTCATGAGCTTATATTTGATATTCGCTCTTAATTCAAACTCCTTCACTTATTTCATGCGCTCTGGACCGATGACGGGCTCCCGATGAAGGAAGGTCTGTTCTGGTCCGCCGTCCGTCGACAGTTAGCATGCTCAAAGTCCTGCACATCCTGGATTCGTTGAACCGTGGCGGCGCCGAAACCATGGAACTCGATCTGTGCCGAAACGCGGCTGCAAACGGCTTGGACGTGACTTTCGTAGCGACCGGAGGTGGCGACCTGGAGGAGGAGTTTCGCAAATCCGGGGTAGACTTCATTCGTTTAAACCGGCGACTGCCGGTGGACCTCCGGCTGGTGGCCCAGCTTCGCCGAGTGATTAAGGAACGCTGCATTAGCGTGGTCCACAGCCATCAGCCGGTCGAAGCTCTCCACCTCTATCTGGCCACGCGCGGATCGAAGGTTAAGCAAGTGATGACGTTACACGGTGTCTATGCTGGAACCAGAAACGATCTGGCGCTAAAGTTTGTGCTTCCTCGCCTGGATGCCCGAGTAATTCTGGGGACGGAACTGGCGGCCTGGTTGGGAAAGGAGCAGGGTATCAATGCCAACCTGAGCTTTGTTCACATCAACAACGGAGTCGATCCGGAGCGGCTCGTGCCAAATCGTAGAACGCTTCGCAGCGAGCTGGGAGTAGTGGAGGATGCGACTCTGCTGGGCATGATTGCCAATTTTTATGCGGACCGGCGTAAAGACCAGTTGACGATATGTAAAGCCCTGCCGAGGGTGTTTGCAGCCGTGCCGGCGGCTCAATTCGTTTTTGTTGGCAGCAGTGCGGGTGCGCCGCAGTTGTTTGAGGAGTGTTTTAGCTTTTGCCGCCAGGAGGGTATTTCCGATCGCGTGCATTTCCTGGGCAAGCGCGCTGACATTCCCGAGGTGTTAGGTTCGTTGGATCTGTTTGTGCTCTCTTCGCGCTGGGAAGGATCGCCGATTTCGGTAATGGAAGCGATGATGATGGGAATTCCCACCGTGCTGTCTGATATCGGACCGCTCAAAGAGGTTTCCAGAGACGGCAAGTACGCTGTGTTGTTTGAAGGTGGGAATGCGGACGATCTGGCCACCAAGCTAATTGACTTGATTTCTGAGCCGGCGCGACGCGCGCGGTTGGGCGCAAAGGCGAGGCGTTGGGCGAATGAGGAGTTTAGTATCAAGCGTCACATCACCAGTTTGTCCCGACTCTACGATTTGCTGTCAGGGCCGCCTGCGGCCGTCTCAGGCGCTGTGTCAGAACCACCTGCGTAAGCGGGTGGTCGTCGTTTAGGGTTGTGGCTGCCCAAGTTGACCACCTGCTCACGCAGGTGGTTCTGACCTGCCACCCGCTCACGCAGGTGGTTCTGACCAGCCACCCGCTCACGCAGGTGGTTCTGCCCTGCCACCCGCTCACGCAGGTGGTTCTGACCTGCCACCTGATCACGCAGGTGGTTCTGACCAGCCACCCGCTCACGCAGGTGGTTCTGACATGCCACCCGCTCACGCAGGTGGTTCTGACCTGCCACCCGCT
>DATKIS010001037.1:0-5630 GCA_035543975.1 Pyrinomonadaceae bacterium | reverse complement strand
CAGGAGGGCCATCGCCAGCGGGATGTGGGCCCGCGCATGAAGCACGTCCACACCCTCGCGGCGAGCCAACTTAATAGCAAAGCGCGCCCCGGCGAGAATGTCGTAAACGGTTCCCGGAGCCGAAGGGCTTTTGTGATAGGGGAGACTTGACCAGCTGATTCCTTCCCTCGACAGTCGGGCTCGTTGCTCTGCCCGCTGGTCGTCGCTCCACATTTCACGAAGACGCGGTTCGAACGTGAGCAGATGAACTTTGATTCCGGTGGTGGCGAGCTGGCGAAGGTAAGGCAACACCTGCGTCTGCACCAGCGGCTCACGCAAACCAAAATAACAGAGGTAGAGTGTGCGCATTGACATAACTCAAACCGGAAGCTAGCGGCCTACTGTGCAACCGCGCCGACTCCCGTCTCACTAGCCCTTCGCACCTACCATGTTTACTCCCGAATTAGGAAGGCGCTTGATTTCAACCACTCCGGCGGCTGCCAGGGCTTCCTCGACTTCTTGCTGAGTTCGCGGTTGGTCATATTGGGGGGAGAGCATGTCGAAGGTGTCCAGTACGGCCCAGTCGTAACGTTGGCGACGCGTCAGCGAGCGTTCGTTTACGTAGTTAGCGACTGGAATCGTAAACATAAAAAGACGTCCGGCTAACGGAATTCTAAACAGCACGTCAGTAATGGGAAACAGCACGGGCATCGCCGCCTTGATCGCTGCCAGCAACTTTTGTTTCTCGACTCGCTTCGTTAAGGGGCGCACCAGGTATTTGGCATACAGCAAGGTAAACGGCTTGCGTTCGTAAGCAGTGATTGCTATTCGGCCGCCGGCGCGCAACAGTCGTGGCAGCGTCCGCATGGTTTGCTGCGGATCCGGCGTGTGCTGTACCACGCCGATGCAATAGACACCGTCAAAAGCTCCTGCGCGAAAGGGTGGCTCGTAAATGCTCGCCTGGACGAAGTGGACGTTAGTGCGGCCGGCGAGATTAGCCCGCGCAGCATCGATCGCACTGCTGATGTCCAGGCCTACAACTTCCGCTTCACTGTCGGAAGCCACGTCCAGAAAACGGCCGGCGCCGCAACCTGCATCGAGCACCCACTTGCCCTTAAGCCAGTCTCTGGTCCACTCCGTCTCCGCGTAAAAGCGGGCCGCCGAAAGTCCAGTCCCGTTTGCGGAATCAATCTGTTCCAACTTGAACCTGTTCCACTGGTAACCAAACGAGGACGCATAATTATCGCGTGGGACAAAACGCGGGATACTTTTTTCAATCGGAAACTGATGCGGGCCGCCCTGGCAACTAAGCTGGCCCTCAATTACTTCCCCGGTGTCGTCAGTCTCAGTCGCCGTGCAGGTCAAAGCGCCGCCACACAGCGGGCAGGCCAGCACGTCGAGTAATTTTATTTGCATACTCTTACTTTCAATTAGGATACCGCCAAGCACCGCGATGACGCTTCCGGCCAACTTACTACGGCTGCAGTTTCAACAGTGCGCGCCGGGCAACGCGCCAGAAACGCGGGTTGCCAATCAAACTAAAGTCTACCTTCAGGGCCTCAAGCAGATAATGTCGGGCCTCTCCAAACAGTGCGGCCGTGTTCGCCAAAATCCCCAGATACAAAAGGGAGTTTGCCCGAATGCTCCTCAAGTAAGGTCCGTAGACGGCGCGCAGATGCGAATCAGTGCTGAGCTTCTCGTAGAGATGTTCCAGCCCGCGCTTCATGCTTTCCAGGTTCTGATTATTAACGCTTCGTCCACCGTGTTGCAAAATGCCGCTATTGATTTTTTCGATCCGTCCCACCTTGTAGTCGGCCAAAACGCGCAGCCAAAAGTCCCAATCCTCTCCCCCAGTCAACGCCTCGGTAGTGTCGAATTTGTATTTCTGATAGATCTCGCGATGAATGAAGTCGCCAATGCAGGTCATAAAATTGCCGCTGGCGATCGCCTTTAGTTGATTGCTGAGGGACGGCATGGGCAGTCGTTGAAGGACCCGGTGATTCGCGTCAACAAACTCGTAGAGATTGTGGAAGCACTTAAGCTCCGGGTGGGCTCGGGCATATTCGGCGGCGTCGGCCAGATTGGTGGGATACATGAAGTCGTCTGAGTCGAGCAGAGTCACAAAGTCACCCTTCGCCACGCCCATGCCGGTATTGCGTGACCGCCCGCGCTCGTAATTCTGCTGGTGCCTGATGAATTGTATTCGGCCCGTGCGGATGTAAGGTTCCAGGACCTCGTCAGTGTTATCGGTAGAGCAGTTGTCTACCACGATGATCTCGTAGTGGGGGTAGGTTTGACTGAGCACAGTCTCGAGCGTCGCTCCAATAAACGCCGCCCGGTTGTAAGTGGGAATCACTACGGAGAAGAAAGGATATTCGCTCATCAATGTCCGACGCACATTAGTTTGTCGTTTGGAGTGCGGCGGCTCGACGCCGCTTTGGTATCCGGCGGCTTGACGCCGCTGGTCCGACAAACTATCTCGCTCTGCTTTCCCGACGACATCGACAAACTAAAGTGTGTCGGACAGACAAACCAAAGTGTGTCGGACAACCCTGCAGTATTTAGAAAGGGGTTTTGTTTAAGGTCGCCAGCTGTTCGATGGTATCCACCGCGTACCACTTCTTCGGATAGACTGAAGACACAAACAACTGCTGCTGGTCGATCAGTTGCTGCCAGACTTCATAGAAACTATCGCCCTCGCGAGTAATCTGATTCAGACGGTGGGGGTTGAGCACTTGAATGCCAGAACAATACATCTCCGTTTCCTTCTGCCGGCTGATCTCCTTAACCAGGTGGTCCTCCTGAAACACATAATCGCCGTCGAGGCCAGCCACAGGCCGGACTGGTACGAGCATGCACGCCGGTGAGTTCAAGGCCAGATAGTTTTCCTCGAGCAACTCGAAATCCAGTTCGACCACGTTGTCGCAGGTCAGGACCACTATTGGTTCATCGAGCCGGCTCAGCATGGTGTTGTAAATCCACCAACAGTTGCTCTTTCCCTCGGTATTAAAAACCGAACTCGCCCCATGCTCGATGACGTGCTGGGCCAGCATCGCCTTCTTATAGCCTACCGTTACGTGGATGTGTTCGAGCCGTTCGGCCAGGCGCTCGATGCCGCGCGCGATCAGCGTGGTGCCGTTATAGGGGGCCATCGGCTTGGGGATCGCGTCCGTTAACGGAGCCATCCGCATACCGCGCCCGGCGGCCATAATGATGCCGTGTCGAATCATAGAACTCATAGCTCCCCGATTGGAGGATGATCGATGATGGCAAGCATCTCGGTCTCCGTCAAACGGGGCGCATCGGCAGAGCAAAACGCGGACGCGAGCGGGTTGGCCGCGCGTTCGTTAAACTTGATCAGGAAATGCGGCACACCATTAAACTCTAGTTCACTGGTGTAAGACAGCTCCGGCTCGCCGATTAGATACTCATGCGGACGCTCGCCAGGTCTACCTTCAATCTGCTTCCAGCTGCCACCTTTGTGCTTGATCCACGTCTCGAGAAAATCTCTGATCACGGCCGCTTTCATCTTCCGCGACAGCACCGCGCCCTGGACCGTTTCGATGTTGTCTATGGCGGTAATCACCAGGGCGACTGCCTCGTCTACGTGAGAAAAATAGCGGGTCATGTCGGGCCCGGTGCTCCCGATCACGCCGGTAGCATCATGCATCTTTTTCCAGATGGGAAACACTGACCCGGTCGACCAGGCGATATTGCCATGGCGCACGCAGGCAAAGCGGGTGGCCTCGGTCTTCGCGTTCATGGCGCAGAAGACCCGTTCCATTAAAGCCTTCGTCAGCCCATAAGTATTCGCAACGGGCGGCGCAGTTTTGTCAGTCGACATACCGATAACTGTCGGGACGCCTTTTTCGACGCTCACGCGGGCAATATTCTGAGAACCGATGACGTTGATGTCGATGCATTCCATCGGCTGTACTTCAGACAGATCAACATACTTGGTGGCCGCAGCATGGACTACCACGTCGGGGCGAACTTCGGTGAAGGCGTCGCGGACGGATTCGATGTTGGTCACGTCCATCGGCAATGCGCGACAGCCGGTGAACTGCTGGGCGTCCATGTTGTGCTTGTTATTGCGACCGGTAAGCACCACTCGGTAACGGTCCTTCAGAGCAAGGCCAAGATGTCTGCCCAGGAAGCCAGTCCCCCCGGTAATAAGTGCGGTCTTCATTAATACTGACTCCTCTGTTGCATTCTTTTTCCTTTAGATTCCAGAGTCAAAGCAAACAACCAAACATTCACTAGGGACGTGGGCGGCTCCAAATTCGGTTCGGCACCAGTCCCAGGATCCACGCGCGTTCCTCGTTGCTCAGCACAGATTTCAAGATCAACCCGAAATGAACGATCAGGGCGACCAGCGCAACTCCCAGCCTGGCGACGGCTGAAGTCGTGACCCAACAGACGGCCAGCACCGGCAGCACCAGGATTGCGATAGCCGCCCAATACCCGCTCACGTTTTCCGGCAACACCGAAAACTTGAACCCTGAAATCCGCCTTGCCATTACGGCAAAGAGCACTGCACTGACTATGGCGCGCAAGCTCCACGCGATGGCAGCTCCCGTTGCCCCATACCAGCGAATCGAAACGGCGGAGCCTAACAGAAAAGGGACGATCACCGCTACCTGGCAACGGGCGATGATATCGGAGCGGCCCAACGCCATCAGCAAGGTGTAGGGCACGTACGACATGACTTCGAAGAGGAGCCCGGCAGCCAGCAAGTACAACGGCAGGGTGCTCTCCCGCCCAAACTCCGGCCCTGCCCAATGGGTCAGAAATGGTCTGGCTACCACACAAAGAAAAACGGCAGCGGGCACAACCCATAACAACGTCCCGCGTAGGGCGCGCCAGTAAAGCCCCCGCAATCGCGTTTGGTCAGGATTGGCCTGTAACTGGGTGAACGCCGGCAACAACGATTGCACCATGGCTATCGGTGCTTGCGTCAGCATGATCGAGAGATTGAAGGCCACCGAGTAATAGGCCAGCACGCGGACTGAGGCATAGCGGGTAAGCAGCAACTTATCCGCATTGGTTAGCACCATTCCGGCCAACGCTGAAATCAGCATCGCGCCGCCAAATCGGGCCAGCGGTTTCACCATCGCCTGACTGACCCGCGGCCGGCGCAGGCTTGGCAACAACCGCATGCTAACTAACGTGTGAAGTATTGCGGCCAGCAAGCCGGCGGAGGCAATGGTGGCCACGGCGCCGGTCAAACCACCGCCCAGAAAAAGCACCACCGGCACTAACAGGATTTGGCCAACCAGGGTGCCGGTGTTAATCAGCACTAGTAGGTCCATTCGCAGCCGGACCAGTTCAGGCGTATTGATGACACCCGCAAGTGCGCGGGCGACAAAACCGAGAGCAGCCAACCGCAAGGCGATAATCCCGGGTTCGTGCAAATAGACTGGCAAGCGCAGGACTTGCTGAACCAGCGGCCGCGCTCCAAACATCAAAGTCAGCGCTACGAGCAGTGCCGGCCCAGCCGCGATCAGGAGCGCAGTCCAGACCGCCATCGCCTCGCCCTGGTCGTCGCCGCGCGCATGCGCATCGGATCCGAAGCGCGTCGAGGCCCAGCCCATACCCATGTCTGCGAAAGAGAGGTAGCCGATCAGAACGTTAATCAAGACAAGGACGCC
>DATKIS010001036.1:0-6099 GCA_035543975.1 Pyrinomonadaceae bacterium | reverse complement strand
CAAGCCAGAAGACGAAGCCCGCCTGGTCAGGATTCCTTCTCAGGTATCCGATGTATTCCAGATACACAAACAAGCGGTTGTTCTCCTGGTTGATAAACGCCTGCCCGTAGGTAGTGGTGAACTGCACGTTGCCTTCAGTGATTACCACCGTGCCGTCCACTACCTTACGAAGCACACTTGCCCGCGTCTCCGTCGCATTCGTCAGTCCATCAACCAGCGTCTGCTTCTCAGCAGCCGTGGCTGCGATGCCCGTCGTATTGAATAGTTCGTTGACGTATAGCGTGTTGTTCAACCCGCCATACTTCGCCACAAACTCCGGCCGCAGCACGAAAGCTGCCGCCAGCGCATTGCGGTTGGCTTCAACGACTGCGCCTGAGATCGCACCATCCACTACGATCCCTTCCGATACCGCGCTCATGTCGCGCATGAACTCGAGGAACGTCGGGAAGCGACCTGGTGATGAGCCGGCTGAACCGCCATCGTAGTTGGGTGCGCCAGTCAGCGAGCCCTTGTACAGGTGGTAGACATACCCACCCGTCATCTGGAACTCCGGCGACATGAAGAAGGCCACCGCCGTCGACTCGCGTTGTTTATCGACACACTGTTCAACTGTTAGCCCCGCCGGTATTCTGGCCGGGTCCGTGCACTTCTCGATGTTGTCGGTCCAGAAAGCCAGACCAGCCGCATCAGGCTCACGACTAAGAATGTCGTGATACTGCGCCCGGACAAAGTCGGCCGAGCTGTCTATCGGGTTGGTCGCCGGCTCTGCCACATCGTCGATGATGGTCAGAATCGACGTCTGCGGTACGCCAAACACCACGCCATTCGTCGGGTTCGACAGCGTCAGATCGAGCGTCTCCGGTCCTTCCACGTAGTTGTCGTTAGTGATGAGTACGTTGAAGGTCTTCGACGTTTCACCCGCGGCAAACCGGAGCGTGCCGAGCGCGGTAGTGAAGTCACACCTGGATGATGCGACACCCGGCCCGCCTGAGTTGCACGGAACCGAGTCTGCCGGGGTGCTGTGGTCACTGCTGGTGTAGTCCACCGTTACCGCCTGCGAAGTATCGCCACTCCGCTCCACGGTAATCGTCCGGAAGCCGGCGCCCTCAGCCACCGAGTAAGTAGCTGAACTAAACTTGAGCACGCCACCTGAAGCATTTACCGTGATGGTGGCTGTGGCCATTCCGCCACCCAAGCCGGCATCCGTCGAACTCGTCGAGGCCTGCACCTGGAAGCTGCCATTGGTAACGCCCGGAGTGAACTTCAATCCCGCATTGCCTTCGGCAAACGTGATGAAGTCTCCATTGTTAATGACCGTGGTGCCGTTGCTCTTGAACAACGTACCGCCGCTGATGGCGGTGATCTTGAAGTGACTCACCTCAGGTCCATCAACCGGGTTGCGCGAGATAACCAGACCAGAAGTGGTCTGCGTGTTCGCGTCGGTTGTTGCATTGGTTACTGACGGCGTGTCGGCCACCGGAGTGATGTTGAACTGCACCACTGCCGGCAGACTGGTCTTCGGATCAGGTGACCCGTTGGTCGTCCCGTTATCTTCAACTGTGTAAGAGAAGATGGCCGAACCGCTGTAGTTTGCGGTCGGCGTAAACACCACATCGCCGTTCACGATCGCCACGCTTCCGCCTTCCGGATTGCTGACCGTCTTGATGGTCAGCGTCTGGCCGTTTTCATCGGGTCCGCCTTTCGAGTCGTTTGCAAAGAGGGTGCCTGCAACGATTAATCGAGGACCGGAATCCTCAGCGATGTTGGGCAGCGTGTCGTTGTTAGCCGTCGGCGCGTCGTTGCCTGTGGTGATTGTGAAGCTAACCGTCGCCGTGTCAGTCTTCGGGTCGGCAGTTCCGCCGGTCGTACCGTTGTCGGTAATCGTGTACTGGAAGCTCGCCGGTCCATTGAAATCCGCTGCCGGCGTGAAATACACATTGGTGGCATCTCGGCTCACCGTTCCGCCCACCGGATTGCTCACGCCCGTCAACGTTAGTGTCTGACCACTCTCGTTGGTCGGCCCCTTCGTATCGTTAGCCAGCAGCATGGCGATAGGAATCGTTCGCACACCTGAATCTTCCGAGACGCTCGAGAGCGCGTCATCAACAGCATCCGGCGGGTCATTAATATCTACCACCGGAAACACGGTTGGATCACTGGCGCCGCCGACTGATGGATCGTCGGTGGAGCGAATGGCGTCGTTAGTGTTATTGGCGTCTGAGTCGTAGTTGATCGTCCCCTGGTTGGACACCACTGTTCCGTCTGCAACGCTGTTAATGGTCGCAGTGATCGTTATAGTCACCGAACCGCCCCCGGCAATACTGCCGTTCCAGGTGACCGTGTTTGCTGCCGTCGCTGCCGTGCCGCTGCTAGCTGTCGCCGAAACCAGCGACAGGCTGGCCGGCAGCGTATCGGTGAACTCATTTCCGGAATTATTTGCCTGAGCTGCGGCTCCGCTGTTCGAGAGGACCACAGTGTAGGTGATGGTCGAGCCGGGAGTGTTCCCGCCTGATTTAGTCTTCGTACCGGATACATTGGCGGGGCTGGTATTGGTCGGACTGAAAGAGGTCGCCAGCGCGCCGGCACTGGCCATGACGACGTAGGGGCCGCCCACCGTCCCGTTGGCGGTGAAGGTCGTGGCCGTGGCGACGCCGCTCGCGTTCGTCGTGGCCGTGGTCGTCGCGGTGCCGTTGGCGAAGGTACCGCTGGCGCCGCTCGGCGGGGCGGTAAAGGTGACGTTGACGCCACTGACGGGTGTGCCCGAGCCGTCGGTGACCGTGGCCTGCAAGGCCGTGGCGAACGCTGTGTTGATGGTCGCGCTCTGCGGCGTGCCGGCTGTAGCCGTGATGTTGGCCGGGAAGGCGGTGAACGTCACCGTGTTATCCGTCGAGGTCGAGGCCGCGTTCGGATTGCCCGAGGCATCCGTTGCCTTACCCGCAGCGATGGTGGCGACGATGGTGCCGTTAGCGGTCATGCCGGAGACAGCGACGTTATAGGTCGTGTCCGAGCCGGTGACGTTGGCCGTCGTCGCGCCCGCAGTGCCTGAGAGCGTCACGTCGCCGGTGGCGAAGTTGCTGACCGCCTCTGAGAAGACGACGGTGAAGTTGACGGGCGAGACGTTGGTCGGGTCGGCCTGCGTTAAGGCTTGATTGATAGTGACGGTCGGGGGATCTATGTCCGGCCCTTCGACCGCGCCGACATCGGCCGCCGCGCCGACGACGCGCGGGAAGCCCGTGCCGCGCTGGTCGGTGGTCGAGCCGAAGGCGTTACCCTTGTCAATCGCGGGGCTGGTAGACAAGACGGCGTGCGTTTGTGTCGGACCGCCGTTATTGGCGAGCGGGAGGAGGCCCGGGTTGGCGACGCCGACCTGATTGTGGTTCACGCCGTCAGTGAGCCCGCCGCTGCCCCCCGTGCCGATGAGGTTGTAGGAGCTTGTGCCGGCCACCGGGGCGTATGCAATGTCGTCGGCGGCGGAGCCGGTACCTTTGAAGTTGCCGGCGACGATGGTCGACCGCAGCAGCGGCGGGTTGTAGTCCCAAAAGGTGTAGATGCCGCCGCCCTCGCCTTCGCCGTTGTTGTCGTTGTCGGCGCGGTTATCGGTAATGGTCACGCCGGTCAGGGTCGCACTCCCGTCTTCGATGTAGATGCCGCCCCCGTCTACGTTGGTAGAGTTGCCGCTGACGGTGCAGTTCGTCAGGTTGAGCGTGCCGTTGCCCTTGTTCAAGATGCCTCCGGCGAAGACGACGCCAGAGTTGCCGCTGACGGTGCTGTTCGTCAGGGTGAGCGTGCCGCTATGGTTGAAGATACCGCCCCCGACCTCATTGGCAAGGTTGCCACTGACGGTGGAGTTCGTCAGGTTGAGCGTGCCGCCGTCGTTCTTTATGCCGCCGCCGTTGCTGCTAGCGGAGTTGCCGCTGACGGTGGAGTTCGTCAGGGTGAGTGTGCCGGTGCTGTAGATGCCGCCGCCGATCTGGGCAGTATTGCCGCTGACAATGCAGTCCGTCAGGTTGAGCGTGGCGCCGTTGATGTAGATGCCGCCGCCCGTGTTGGTTGTGCCCCCGGGGAGGGCGCCTGACCCGTTGGTGATGGTGAGGCCGGAGATGTTGACCGTCTGCACGCCGGCGATGGCGAAGATGTGGTATGGGTCGTCTGCGCCCTCGCCGCGGACTGTGACCGACTCGCCCGAGTTGTTCAGGATGTCCACGTCCCCGTCGGGCGAAGGGAGTTGCGAGTCCAACTGAATCGTGTGCGGCCCCGGGCCGGGGAGGTCGAAGGTGATGGTGTCTTTTCCTGAGTGGTTGTTGGCGGCCGTGATGGCCTCACGCAGGGTACAGTCGCCCGTCGTGCAGCCATCGTCGTGGTCCCCCGGCGTGTTAACGACCAGCGAAGGCGCGACTTGCACGCCCCCCCTGTCCTGCACTTCATAGGCGCCGATGTCCGTGCCGTCGCCCGAATTCAGGATGGCGGGATCATCGAAGGGGCGGAGGAGGCCGCGCTGGTCGGTCATGGCGGAGGCCGAGAAGTCGTCGCCCTTGTCGATGGCCGGGCTACCAGCGAGCAGGTGGTGGGTCTGCGTGGGGCCGCCGTTGTTGGCGAGCGGGCCGAGTCTGGGGTCTGCGACGCCGACCTGATTGTTGTTGGTGCCGTGGGTGAGGCCGCCCGCGCCGCCCGTGCCGATGAGGTTGTAGGAGCTTGTGCCGTTCGCCGAGGAGCCGCCGTTGACGTTGATGTCGTCGGCGGTGGAGCCGGGACCTTTGAAGTTGCCGGCGACGATGGTCGAGCGCAGCAGCGGCGTGCCGCTCTGGATGTAGATGCCGCCGCCCGTGCCCCCGCCGTTATTGTCAGAGTCGGCGCGGTTGTTGGTGATGGTCACGCCGGTCAGGGTCGCGTTGCCGCCGTCGGTGTAGATGCCGCCGCCGTCTTGGACGGCAGAGTTGCCGCTGACGGTGGAGTTCGTTAGGTTGAGCGTGCCGATGTTGAAGATGCCCCCGCCGGCGGCGGCAGAGTTGCCGCTGACGGTGGAGTTCGTCAGGTTGAGCGTGCCGATGTTGCTGATGCCGCCGCCGCCGCCGCCGAAGGTGGCGGAGTTGCCGCTGACGGTGCAGTTCGTCAGCGTGACTGTGCCGTCGTTGTTGTAGATGCCGCCGCCGCTGCCGCCAGAGTTATTGCTAAAGGCGCTGTTCGTCAGCGTGACTGTGCCGCTGAGGTTGTAGATGCCGCCGCTGCTGCCGTTGGCAGAGTTGCCGCTGACGGTGCTGTCCGTCACGTTGAGCGTGCCATTGTTGAAGATGCCGCCGCCGCCGCTGCTGCCATTGTTATTGCTGACGGCGCTGTTCGTCAGTGTGACTGTGCCGCCGTTGTTGTAGATGCCGCCGCCGCTGACGCTAAAGCTATTGCTGACGGCGCTGTTCGTTACGTTGAGCGTGCCGCTGTTGTAGATGCCGCCGCCGTTTGTGGTGAACCCGTTGCTGATGGTCAGGCCGTTGATGTTGACCGTCTGCCCGCTGTTGATGGTGAAGACGCGGTAGTTGCCGCCCGTGTCGCGCCGCACCGTCACCGACTCGCCCGAGGTGTTCGTGATGTCCACGCTGTCGGAGAGGGCGGGCAGCGCCGAGGCCAACTGAATCGTGTGCGGCCCCGCGCCCGTGATGTCGAAGAGGATGGTGTCGGTACCCGCCGTCGCGTTGGCGTTCGCAATCGCGGCCCGCAGGCTGCCCGCCCCGTCGTCGTGGTCGTTCGTGACGGTAAAGGTCGCGGCGTGCACCGTCGGTGTCAAAGGCAGCAGCCAATCGAAGACCGCGCCGGACGCCAGCAGGACGGCGACGAGCAGGAAGGGGAACATTTGACGCGAGAACCGCGGGCGGGTGACTGGGGGTGGCGTAGGCCGACGGCGAAGGGTCATCTCGGATGTACTCCTTGGACGTTAGTGCGCGGCCCCTAAGGCTTGGGCGGCGCGTATTGGATCAGGGGAATCTGTTGAGTTTTCTTTTTGTTAGAAATTGGAATAGCTGAAGTTCAAAGAAAGGTATCAGCCCAATCTGCCGAATAGACTACGAGCGCGACATTGGGTGAACAGGAAAGAGCAAAAACTGAAAGTTA
>DATKIS010001035.1:0-2888 GCA_035543975.1 Pyrinomonadaceae bacterium | reverse complement strand
CGCCGCGGGCAGGTTGCGCAGGAGCTTTCGATAGATTGGGGCCAGATGGACCGCTCGCGCCGTGTGTTCTGAACCGAATATTGAGTCGCTATAGTCCAGCAGGCAGACAGGAGCGGTTCGTGACTGGGTTGATTGCGTGGGCAAGTCGAGCATCGCCCCGCTGATGTCCATATTTGAAGCACTCAACGCTCCGTGGATCATGCGCCAGCGAAAACTTTCTGCGGCCGTTTGGGCATGGTCGTCGATAATCCGTAGCATCGTTGCTTTGAGATCAGGGACGTCCTCAAGGCTCGAGGTATCGTGTTTGGTTACAAGTTGTCCAGAGGCAGTGGTGATGGCGACAAAGTTTTCCAGTTGCGAACGTTTGCTTCGTAATCGCCTTAAGAGGTGGGCCGGGCGCAGCTGCGCTCCGCCGCGGACCGCCAGGCCGATCGGAATCCGTTGGCCGGTAGGAGCGATCACGTCTTTGCCCTGGTCAATGATGGCTACGATGCGGCTCGAACCTTTGGCAAAGAGATTTTCATTCACTTCGCCAAACACGGCTTCAACCAGACAGTCATCCAGATGAACGCCACCGTGGGAATGGGCGAAATCGTCCACATCGTTGTGCCGAAAGAGGGGCGTGAATCCGATGCCCTTAACATACAAGTTTCCATACGGCAGAAAGCCGGCGCGTCCGGCTCCCAGGGCGGGGCCCAGGCCGTCGCCTCCGTAGCGGTCGGCATACATTGATACGGTTTGTTGTCCGGGATCGCTTTCGCCAGCCACTGACCGCAGCGACAGGGCCAGGAGTTGCTGCTCGAGCTCGTCCGTCCGCAGGTTTGTGCGGGGAACGTCGAAACCCAATTGCCGGGCGAGTTCAAAGTTGCACCAGATGACTTTGCCTGCGGCCCTGACGGCGGGAAACTCCGCAAACGCATCCGGTCCCAGCACCTTCAGCGCCTGTGACGCAGGCAGGCCGTTTCCCGGGCGCGGGACTGACTCGATTCCTAAGCGGCGGAATAACGTCGTTGCCCGCGCCCGTTGACACGCATCCCATTGCGTTTTTGAGGGCCAGGCAGACTGGAGGCTGGATTTGCGGCTGGAGCGTCTTGACGTGCGCTGAACGACCGTGTTGGTTTTGATCATCCTTCTCGCCAAACTCGCTCTCGGCTGAATTTAGAAATTTCTGCTCTTATATCTGCGGCACTAATGGCGGGCTGAGTTCGTTAAGGCGAAGCCGAACTAATTCGCGGATCCGCAGGGCGCAATCCAGGTAAGCCTGCATTCCTTTTCCGATTGGGTCATCTATGTCTGCCTCGGCATTGAGGCAGTAAGTCTTGCCGGCCACTGACGGAATCATATCAATTACCGCCTGGCGTTGGACTCCGGTCATGCAGAAAATAGCTTCCGCTTCGCCGGCCAACTCAGGCGTCAGGTTCCGCGCTGCATGCTGTCGCACTGGCACGCTCAGAGAACGTAAGACTTCCTGGGCCTCAGATGTCAGCGGTGCGCCCACCCTGGCCGTGACGCCGGCACTAAGCGCTCGGGCGTTGACCGTTTCCAGTGACGACCAGGGTGCACCCAAAAGCGCCGCAATCTCAGCGTTGGCAATTGCTGCGGCCATCGGCGAACGGCACGTATTACCGCTACAGACAAACAGGATCAGACGGGGTTGGGTCGGAATGATCGCCGGATTGAGCAGGCCGTCCGGAACATCTGGGGCGATATTCGTGGCCCATTGGCGCGCTCTCGCCAGCGCGTTTTTGAGCTTGGCAAGTATTCGATTGAAGTGATGTAGTGGCGAAAGGAAGCCAAGGGCAATCACGATGAAGCCGGCGCTTATCATTTGCGCCGAGCTCGGCGCGCTTTGATTGAAGAAGAAGGCCAGGACAGCGCTGGCCGTAAAACCTGACAGCATGCTCGAGCCGCAGTGCATGGGCATACAGAAAGTGTTCTCGCGGCGGTCGAGAAAGATCAAGGTAGTACAGACACAAAGTGCGGCATAGAACAAACCCACCAGCGCGGCGAATCCGGCCGCCGGAGTGGCCAGAAACGTTGTCAGTCCCAAGCGAAAACCCATCATCACATCGCCGGCCCCGATAAAGGCCATCACTATGAGGACCAGCACCAGGAGTGGCGAAGCGATCATCTGTTCCTCAACAAAATAGCGCAGCGTCTCGCTCTTCTCGTCTGACTTGGCCAACTTGCTCATGAACTGCAACTTGAAGAAATAAGCGATCAGGTATGCGGCCACATCGATGATCGCGGCGATAGTGAGGGTGTAATTGGCGGCGTCACTAAGCACAGCCAGCACGGCCAGCAAACTAATGAACATGGCCGCCCATGAGAACCAACGAACCCGCCGCCTGACAATGTGGTCGACGATTGGAGCGATGATCAAAGTGCCGCCGCGCAGCAAGACCAGCACCAGGACAATGGAAAGCCCGCCGAAGGTAAAGGCCAGGGTCGTAGTTCCCATTATGGTCGCCATGCAAACCCCGGAAAGGAAAGTCAGCGGGCGTGGAAAGGGAACGCTGAAGCCAAAGAACTCCCGGCGCCCAGCATACTTCCACCACCCCATCGCGGTGATGAAACCCAACATCCCGACGACAGTTGCCATGGCTGAGACTGGCAGCAAGACGGTTCCCTTGACGAGATCACCTGTCAGCAAACCGTTTGACAAGGCCTTGGTGAGGCCGCTGTACGGTGTGTAGAAGAGGTAAAACCCCAGGCCTAACGCCCAGATTTCAAGATTGTATCGGCGATGCGGGTGAAGCATTCCGGTCTCCCACTCGTGAGTAGAGTTAAAAGGGAAAAAGACGATCAGCAATCAGTAATCAGCAATCAGTAATCAGTAATCAGTAATCAGTAATCAGTAATCAGTAATCAGTAATCAGTAATCAGTA
>DATKIS010001034.1:0-2539 GCA_035543975.1 Pyrinomonadaceae bacterium | reverse complement strand
GGGGGCATAGTCGATTTCGAGTACGACACCAGGATTTACTACGGCCATCTCACCCCCGAAAGTTGATCGGTTACGAGTCGCCGTTTTCTTCCAGGTGCTGGTCAGGTTGTAGACCCAGGTAATAGTTTCCGACTTCCCGGGAATAAAACTGCCGCAGAAACCGCATACCTTCTTCAGGCGTCATTGAAAGCAAAGCTTCCATATCGTAGTTTGGCTTGAAGAGCTCTTTACGATCCGGACGGTCGCGGTATCCACGGGCGTAAGCAGTTTCGGCGTCCAGGAACCGGTCACCGCCTAATTCAACCGGCGCCAGGAAGGCATTGTTGTACTCGAGTTCCAAAATTCCGTAGCGGTGGCGGGCGCAAAGGTCGGCCAGGCTAGCCACGGAATAGCCGTAAAAATGGTGACGCAAGGTGAAGTCGGGATCGTATTTGACCACGTATCGAATCGGTGGTGGGATCTTCTCATTGATTTCGGTCACGATCAGACTGGGCCGGAAGCTGGAAAGAATCGCGTCCAGTACCCAGTAGTCGTTGCCATCGATGTCCAGGCTGAGCACCGAAAAGTCTTTTTCGATCGCCAGGGATTGCAACAACGAGACTATATTTTCAGGCTCGGCCTTACAGTGAACCCCCTGCGCTTTGGGGAAGTTTCGGTAGACGCGATTCAACAAAGAAAACTTTCGCGGATCCGCCTCGATACCGAGGACCCGCCAGCCTTCCTGGAGGAGGGCGTAACTATTCGACCACCGAATCCCATTTCCTGCCCCAATATCTACGACCGTTTTAGCGTGATCTTTCGGAAGCAGTTCGCCGATGTATTTGCTGAGGATCTGTTGCTCGTTGGCGTAAGAGAAGCGTCCGCGAAGAGAAAGCTGAAACTTCTGTAACTCGAGTTCAAGGATGCCGCCGTAATGTTGCGTGGTTGTGGTGAGGCTTTTTTGTGGCCGCTGGCCATTCGTTGACCGGCCCTCGCTGGGTGTCAGGAACAACTCATAGTCCAGGCCAAAATCCCGCATCCCCGGGAGCATTCTCAAATCCATCCGAATCATTCGGTAAGTGTAGTAAGCGTTGGGACGACTCCTGTCCGGCGGGAGGACGATGTTCCCATTATCGCCATTGACGTGAATATCAGGTTTATGTGCGTAGTGGCGCTTCCAGTCCTTTAGTCGCGGCCACCAGCCCATCCTCGCGAGTCCTCGGCGAATGCCATAGGTCCGGCTGCGTTCAACTTTCAGTCCGGCTTGATCAAACATCCATCGCAAGGTTTCCTTTGGGAAAAAGAAGAGGTGTCCCGACTTGCTGAAGGGCGGCGTCCCTTGACGCTGATAAAACCTAAGCAAATCCAAACTGTCGACCCGTCCGTTGGGGACGCGAATATCGAGGATGCCGTCGGTCTTGAGAATACGGCGGCACTCCCTCAATAACACCATTGGATCCCTGACGTGTTCCAACACGTTATGAAGCTGGATGTAATCGAAGAAGCCATCTGGGTAATGCACCTCGGCGAGTTCGCCCTGCCTTACGTTTAGGCCCAGCTTGTCTCGGGCGAAGTCCGCAGCCTTGGCAGAGATTTCAACTCCGTAGACGTCCCAGGCTGAATGCTTCTTAATTGCCTCGAGGAAAAAACCTAATCCGCAACCCACATCGAGAAGTCGCCCGGGCGCCTTCTTTGCTAATACGAGTTTGGCGAAGGCCTTGCCGCGGCCTCTTTGCTTGTACCAGTCGCTGCCGAAGTTTTGCGGGCCGTAGAGTTCTTGTAGTTCTTCAGAGGAAGGAGCCGGAGACAGGTAACCCGTTCCACACTGGTCGCAGACAACGAAATCAAACTGAGTGTCCCCGCCCAGGGTCGCTTTACCCACGACCTTTGGCTCACTCTTGCTATGGCATATCTTACACATTTTGACTGTTTGCTTTGGGACAGCTGCACGCAGAGCCTGATTCCAGTGCCGCGCTTATTTACTGGACAGAAACTCGGTCTTAGAAAAGACTTGCGCTAATTCCGGAAGCAGCCATAGAGTTTATGCGATGGTTTTGTTTCTAGGAAGCGACGAGAGCATACGGAAATTATGGTGATGAAAGTTCGACCTGCTAATGATTGTTGAAGAGTTATGACGGATAACAGAAGAACAGACGACCGCCTTTCCATTAATCTTTCCGCCAGATGGGACGATGGCTCCGGCACCCAGGAGGCACGTATTGAGGATGTTAGTCTCGGAGGGTGTTTCGTCAACACCCGCGGCCGAATCGACGTAGGAGAAATTGTTGTGGTGGAGATTAAGTTGCCGACTGAGGAATGGCTGCAACTACGCGGCGAAGTAGTTTCGTTTCAGGAAGGCATCGGGTTTGGAGTTGTGTTCTCGTTTCTCACCGAGGACGAAGAACAAGCGCTGCGGGAATTGATTTCCTGAGGCTAAGCGACGATCCACGAAATTACTCGAACAAACACGAACCAATGTCTCTTACGATCTGAGCAGTCCCTCATTCTCCTGGCAATGACCAATGACCAATGAGAAATGTCAAATGAGATATGGAAAATC
>DATKIS010001033.1:0-2142 GCA_035543975.1 Pyrinomonadaceae bacterium | reverse complement strand
TGCATTTGTATGTTGAGGACGTTGACTCGTTTTTCGAGAAGGCAGTTGCTGCTGGGGCGAAGGTTTTAGTTCCGCTGGCGGACCAGTTTTATGGTGACCGCTCAGGCAGATTGGAAGATCCGTTTGGGCACGTCTGGCTGGTGTCCACTCATGTCGAGGATGTCGCGCCGGAGGAGATGCAAAAGAGAATGGACGCGTTTTCCCAGGGACAGAGTTGACGTCGGATAAAGCAGCGGGGCCAACCCGCGCTCATCTGCTGGGCCCGCTCTGATCTTCGACTCGCTTCACTGTTTCACCCAGAAATAAACTGCTTGTCCCACGCCAATGAAGAATCCAACTGCTGCTCCAAAGAGCTCAATTGTTTTCAGGTGCTGCTGCGCGACTGAGAGCACCAGGGCTTCAAGTTTCTCAATGGGATAGTCGGAAACCTTTTTACGCACCACTCCGCCGACGTCAAACTCCGCAATGGCGGTCGGCAGACGTTCGCGTGCAGCGGCAGTTATTCGTTCAACCAGCGCTGCCCTGGCCCGCTTCATAGATGCTTCGGAGATGTGATCACCCAGGCGGCCGATGGGTTTAATCAACAGCCGCTCTATCTGTGAACTGAGGATGGCGTTAATCGTGTGGGCTGTGTCATCGCGTGACAGGAGCCCAATCAAGCTGCGAGTGAGAAACTCCTTGGCGCGCTGGATCGCTTCGGGAGCGACATGCTGCAAGGCAGACGCCAAAGTTTGCGGGCGAAACCGCTCGATGGCGTCGTGGACATAATTTGAAACCGAGCCAGCCAGTTCTTCGCCTTTGGCGAACTCGAGCACGCGGTTCGTGATCTGGAGTTTGATCGAGTCAAACTTGCCGCCTTCAATCTGGCCAATCAATTCATTCAACGGCCGCGATACCAGGTTGTCGATGGTCGAATTCAGAAAGGCCGTTGCCTCCTGTTCAAACGCCTGACCGCGCAAGTATTCCTCGATCCTCTTCGGCAGCGTTTTGTTAACCAGCTCGTCTACCTCACGATGGATGCGCTCGCGCGAAATGAAGATCTTCTTGATGAGGGAGAGCTGTTCGTAATACTCATCAACCTCCAGCTTGATCAGCGCACCGATTTGCTTCCGCGTGTTTTGACTGGTAGCGATGTCAGCCAGATGCTGGACGATCGGCGGCACCTGCTGGTCAATGCTCTCTTTGATGAAGGCGATGGTTTCGGGGGTAATCATTTCCGCTAACGTGGCGTTGCTGTGGGCCAAATCGTCCAGACGTCCGGAAACAAAACCACGGATCCGCTGCTCGAAAGTTTCTTCCGTAACCAGCCGGTGCAGACGCTCCTCCACAAAATGGACTACGCCATCAAAAGCTTCTTCACTGAGCAGGTCGCCTACCCGGCGCGAGAGCAATTCATCCGTTTGGCGGTCAATGAAACCGGAGATCGCTGCGGCAGTCTCTTCGCTCTTCAACATCGCGGCGATGTACTCTGCCAGACGGTATTGCAGGGCGGAGATGGTATCGAGAATCGGCGCCCGCGCCTGCGAGGGCAGAGCATCGATAAATGAAGGGTGGACCGTCGAGAGCAGGTCGTTGGTGTACGCGTCGACGAACTCTTCGACCTTGCGTTGAAAGAAACTGGTTTCAAAGAGCGCGTTGAAGACCGTCTCTTGCGAGACCAGTTCATTGCCCACGGCGTTGCCGATTGAGCCGGCGAGTTTCTCGCGATGACGCGGGATCATTCCCTGCGGCCACACGGTGATGCCCCAAAGTTTCACCGGCTGGTACGGGTGAAATAGCATCCAGATTGCCATCCAAGCCGCGCCAAAACCGTGCACGGTAGCAACTATGACGATGGCCGCGCTAATCAGGATTTTATAAGTAAACGGATCGATGATTTTTTACCTCTGCGGGAATAAGTGTGCTTGTCCTGGGGGGTACGTTTAGATGCTAGACGGAGGCGTGCATTGGGTCAAACGGAAGTGGCGGGATATGAGGAGTGCAGCCATCCATGGATGTCATCGAGCACCCAGAACCCCAGGTTGAACGGGAGGCGCGAAGCGATCTCATTAACCCCATGGCTTTTAGCCCGGTGTTCGAGCGAGAGATATGATAGAAAACCGTTTCAGCGGTTTTTTGGCGCGGGATATCAGGGAAACCGTT
>DATKIS010001032.1:0-2127 GCA_035543975.1 Pyrinomonadaceae bacterium | reverse complement strand
TGGACAGTTTCCCAACTACGACATGGTGATGCCGAAGAATAACGACAAGTCGATTACCTTCGACGGTGCACTACTGAACCAGGCGATTCGCCGGGTGGCCTTGATGGCCGACGAACGTTCGCACGCGATTCGATTTCACCTTGGGCCAAACGAGTTAGTAATCAGCTCGCAGAATGCCGAGGAAGGTGAAGCCCGCGAAACAGTGCAAACGGACTACAGCGGTGAGGAAGTAGATATTGGATTCAACGCACAATACCTCCAGGACTTCCTGAATGTGGTTGGTGAGGGAGCGGTTGCTTTCGAGTTCAAAGACGGAAACTCTCAAGCCCAGCTCCGACCCGCAGAAGGTGGCGACTACGACTACAAGTACGTTGTGATGCCTATGCGGATTTAACATGTCAGCCCAAACAGTTGCTTATTAATCCCGATCAAAAACCAGTTTGAGTAATATTAGATTAGAAGTTTCCTGCGATGGGTGGCGATTGTGATAAAGTTCGAATTGTTCGGAGGATAGGGCAACGCTGGAGAGCGACCCGAGCGCCGCAGCAGGTGAGTATACGGAGGGGCAGGGCTAATCGCTCTGCCCTTTTGTCGTCATCCACTCGATTCCTGCCCCTCCGGTACTCCGCAAAGCGATAAACTCATTCCGTTTCTGCCGAGCACCTTGCCATAACGTGCGAGTCCGTGGAGGCAGCTCGCTGCAAAGTCGAAGCGAGAGGGTCGGTCTTGATGAGGTGAAGCGGAAGCGGGCTCTGCTGGAGAGCAACCCGCCAGGAATAGCCAACCGGGAACTCATCGAGAGGATGAGCGCGGGAGCGGCGGGCAGTTTGTCGCTGCCGCACCAGCGTTTTCCTAACTCGATAGATTCCCCAATGCCTCAGAAAACTCATGCTTGAGCCAACACTCGACTTTGCCGGCAACCGAGCCCGCGGCGCAGTCACCTGGCGGAGAGTTCAGTTTTCGTGCGCCAGCTGCGGGGACCGCACTTGAGCAGATGGCCATGATGGAGCAAGCGATCGAGCATGGCGGTTACCGCCGCCGCATCCCCTAACAGTTTGCCCCAGTCCTCCACCGGACGGTTTGAAGTCACAATTGTACTGGCGCGCTCGTAGCGACGCATGACAATCTCCAGCAAATCTTCAGCCGCGGTGAGCGGCAGTTTGCGCATGCCGAGATCATCGAGGATGAGCAGCGGCAGCGCCACTATCCACTCCATGAACTCTCTGCGGGTGCCATCGAGAGTGGCGTCGGCGAGTTCATCCAGCAGCGTGTGCGTCTCGCGGTAGAGCACTTTGTAGCCTTGTTGGATGACGGCTTGGCCGATGGCCTGGGCCGACTTTTGCCGGTGCCCGGAGGACCGAGAAACATTGCGTCTTCGCGTCGGCTAATGAAGTTAGCGGTGGCCAGGTCGAACACCAGGCTGCGATTCATCTTCTTATTAAAGTTGAAGTCAAAGTTGTCGAGCATCGTATGCTGGTCGCGAAAGCCGGCCTGCTTACGGCGGCGCTCAAGCAGCCGGTCACCGCGACGACTCAACTCATCGGAGACCAGACTGGAAAGCAGATCGATGGGTGTCATGGCTTCGGCTTGAGCCTGCTGCAGACGGATCTCCAGCACGGCTGCCATGCCGCCCAGGCGCAACTGGCGTAAAGCATGTCCTAACTCAATCAGGTTCATTTGCTTGTTCTTGCTCCTTTGTTCTTTGATGGATCAGATCGCGGTACTGCACTAGTTCACGGATCAACGGATCGACCTGGTGCAAACTGAGTGGGAGTTGCGGTTGTCGCTCGAGGTAGCGACGGACAAAGTGGTACTCGTGCACGCCCATTTCCAGCGCCGCCGCGCAGGCCTCGTCAACCACTGCGGCACCAAACTTCTTAGCCAGGGAAAGCACCCCCAGGACGGCGCACGCCGACCTGCCCCTGACGTACATGTAGCGCCTGGCAGAGGGTGCCGATGTTGGCGCCGGCGTGACTGGCGCGGGTCAGTAACTGGTTGGTAGCTAAGGGCGTGCGCGGCGGCCGGTCCTCTTCCTGGCTGCGATGCCAGCCTCGTTTCTGGCGCAGATGCTCGCGTAGTAGCTGGCCCGTTTTGGGATCGATGAGACGCACTTGAAAGGTGTCCCAT
>DATKIS010001031.1:0-2226 GCA_035543975.1 Pyrinomonadaceae bacterium | reverse complement strand
GGCGGTAGCAGTGGCGCTGATCCCGCTGGGTACCGCATTCACCTTTCCGTGTGTGACGGCCCTGCTCTCACGGGTCATTGCTCCCAGAGAACGCGGTCTCTACATGGGAATGCAACAGACCTACGGCGGCATTTCTCGCATCATCGCACCGCTCTTCTTCGGGTGGGCGTTTGACAGGATCGGGGTGTCGTCGCCTTATTTCTTCTCAGCTGCGTTTCTACTGGCAACGCTTTCGCTTGGGTTCGGATTAGATCAGTATGCAAGGCCGGGGCCGGTGGCGCCGGCGGAAGCCGAAAAGTCGGAGACGTAATTCGCTGGGGTTAGTTTTAGAAAGGATTTTTAAGATGAGGTTGGCCACCCTGATATTCACCGTGCTGACTTTGATTCTTCCCCTGCCGAAGGCGCGAGCGCAGAACCCGCCATCGCTGTCAGCAATCGATCGCACCCGGCTGGTAGAAGTCTTCCGACTGGCCGATCGCGTTGGCGATTTGATCTGGCCAACCTGGAGCAAAGCGCCTTTCGCCGTCCTCTTGGTAACGCCCGAACACGAATTTCTTATCCATCATCCAAAACCCTCCCCGGACTTCAAGAGTCTTGGTTATGACCAGGCGCTGAAAAGCGAGGTCTACTATCGCAAGCGCACCTTCCCCTCACATTATCTGGCCACGTTTCCAGCAGTAGGCGGGATCTCGACCATCGTGGTTGGCCAGGCAGAAAACACATCGGCGAAAACGTCAACACCGTGGGTCGTCACCCTCATGCACGAACACTTTCACCAGTTACAGGACTCGCAACCAAACTTTTTTGCTGACGTCAATGCATTGAACCTCTCGCGTGGTGATCAGACCGGCATGTGGATGCTTAATTACAGTTTTCCCTACGACCGGAAGGAGGTGCAGGACACGTTCCGGGCGATGAGCATGAAACTGACTGCGGCGGCCCTAACTCCCAAACCACACCGGTCAATAGTTCGGGACTATCTCGACGAGCACCGGAGATTTAAGGAATTAGTGACGCCCGATGATTACAATTACCTGGCGTTTCAATTCTGGAAAGAAGGGATTGCACGCTATACCGAATACCACGTAACGCGCCTGGCAGCCACCAGGTATCGCCCGAGCAAGGCATTTCGTGCTCTCAAGGACTACCAAACTTTTGCTGAAGTAGCTGAATCGACGCACGCAGGAATTTTGCGTCAGCTAACATCCCAGAAGCTGGGCGAATCGAAACGTGAAGTTGTGTATTCGTTTGGCGCCGCTGAAGGACTGCTGCTCGATAAGATCAATCCGCGTTGGCGGCGTCGGTATCTGGTCGAGAAGTTTGATTTGGGAAAATACTTTCCGTAAAGACAGGAAGCAGGGCAGCAGGGGCAGGGGGCAGGAGCACGCGGCGGGTGGCAACAAATGCCCGGACATGAATGATGGCCAAGGAGAGAACCATGATTTCCTGCTCCTGCTCCTGCCTCCTGCCTCCTGCTCCTGCCTCCTGCCTCCTGCTCCTGCCTCCTGCCTCCTGCTCCTGCCTCCTGGTCCTGCCTCCTGCCTTCTGCTCCTGCGGTTAGAGGCGTTTCTCCAAATCCAGCACCCGTTTCGCTAGTCGAGTGTCATCGATCTTTTCCGCCATCGCGGCGAAAACCGTGGTTGCCCCCCGCCAACGCAGCTCCTCCACATCGTCGAAGAGTGGCGCATCGGTTCGCAGGGTAGCCAGGTCTTTGAAGAGCCGAGCGTTTTCGCGGTTGTCGTTGAGAATCTCCGCCGGGAACTCCTCGAGCGGACCATACTGGTTGATGAATCGCGCGGCTGTCTTCGCTCCATAGCCGGCAATGCCCGGATAGCCATCTGCTGCATCGCCGACGAGCGCCAGATAGTCAGGAATGTGTTCAGGCATAACTCCAAACTTGGCGCGCACGCCTTCCGCGTCACGAATCAGTTCTCTTCTCCGGTCAATCTGGACCACCCGGTCGCCGACCACGCATTGGGCCAGATCTTTATCGGGTGTCCAGATACAAACTTTCTGAACGCGTTTATCCAGCGCCGCCAGGTGGGCCGCTGAGGCGAGCGCGTCGTCAGCCTCTAGTTCGACCATCGGCCAGACCACCACCCCCATCGCAAGCAGTGCCTCTTCCAGGGGTTGAAACTGTGAACGCAGCACGGGCTCAATGCCGGCGCCGGTCTTGTATCCCGGCCAAAGACCATTGCGAAACGACTCAATCACGTGGTCAGTAGC
>DATKIS010001030.1:0-3074 GCA_035543975.1 Pyrinomonadaceae bacterium | reverse complement strand
CTCTGAACTACCAGCGCAATCAATCCACTCGCTTCAGCTGAATCCCGGTACCACGTGGATAGAGACCCGGCAACGAGATCGGCAGCTTGCCGGTAATTTCGATCTTGCCTAATAACGCCCGAGCGGCGGCTTGCTGCAAACTCGGCATGTCACCATAGACAACCATGTAAGTCTGCAACTCAGGGAAGCTCTGCAAGAGGTAGGGATTCCCAAAGCTAATTCCCACGAGTGGGGCCTTCCGGGAGATTAAGGTTGTCAGTGCCCTGGCTCCGGCATCCGGAATTCCCACACTGCGCACCTGGCCGGTCCGGACCCGGCCATACAGAGAAACGATTACCAGGTCAGCGTTCTTTCCCAGTTCCAAAGCCTTCTGCACGTCTGCCTCCGACGACCGCTCATCCAGTACGAATGTCTGAAGCTTGCGACCGCCTCGATCCATAGTGCCCGCGAAAGAGTTAGCGATAAAGTTACGGTCATCCCCGTTGGTAATTGCCAGATTGAAAATGCGGGCGTCAGTTTTGAGCTTACTCAAAGGCACCAGGTTTCCGTCGTTGCGCACCAGGGTTACCGAATGCTCGGCAATCTCGCGAGCCAGAGAACCAACATCGGGGCTGCTAACTATCCGATCAATTGCATCGACTGGCGTGATTCGCTGATTGACTAAGCCCAAATCATACTTCGCCGCTAACAGCTTGCGGGTTGATTCCTCAATACGTTTCTCCGTGAGCCGGCCACTTCGCACCGCCTCGCGAACTCCGCGAAACGCCGCGTCGTTGTCCGCCGGCTTCAGCAGCATGTCGGCGCCGGCTTCGAGCGCGCGTACTGCCGCTTCGTCCTGATTGAAGTAGATCGTCAGGCCGCTCATGCTCAGAGCATCTGTCACCACGATGCCGCCGAAGTGCAGATCGTTCTTCAGCAGTTGGCCGATGACCGGTGAAACTGTCGCCGGAATGGCCGCGCTCTCGGCGATGATCTCGCCGGCCTCGTCGGTATCGACGGGTCTGATTTTGCTGTTTCGCGGCAGTGGCTTCACCGCCGTAGGATCGATTTGAGGCAGGCCCACGTGGGCCACCATGATAGAACCGATGCCGGCGTCGATGGCCGCGCGAAACGGAACCAGTTCCACCGAGTTCAGCCGGTCGCGCCCGACGTTGATTTCCGGCAAGCCGCGGTGCGAATCAACCGCCGTGTCGCCATGGCCAGGGAAATGTTTGGCCGTGGCAATTACTCCGCCCTTTTGGGCGCCTTCGGTGAAGGCCACGGCAAAACGAGCGACTTCGGCTGAATCTTCGCCATAGGAACGAACATTGATAACCGGGTTGGCCGCGTTGTTATTCACGTCAACCACCGGAGCGTAAATCTGCTGGACGCCCATAGCGCGCGCTTCACGAGCCGTGACTTCCCCCTGCCGACGTGCAAAATCAGGATTACCCGTGGCGCCGACGGCCATGTTCCAGGGGAAATTAACGGTGTCGTCGAACCGCATCCCGGAGCCGGCTTCAAGGTCCGCGGAGATCAGGAGGGGATACTTTGCCAGCTGCTGCATGCGATTCATCAGCACGACCGACTCATAGACTGGACCGCGAAAGAGGATGATTCCGCCAATGTGATTCTCCTCGACCTGCCGCTTCAGTGCGCGAAACGCGTCGCTGTCCTGATTGAGAAACGTCGCGTTCACCCCAACGGAAATGAGTTGTCCAATCTTCTGCTCCATCGACATCCGGCGCAGTTCTTTATCGGCCCACTTGAGAGCGTCCTTCGACGGTTTCGCTGAGTATGGACCTGGCTGTTTGGCCGTCATTAACATCCCCGCGGGGACGGCATGATCGAAGCCGGGGCCACGCCCGTAAGCCATCTCGGATCCGTGCAACGGAAGGAGCGGTGATGCCAGGAGCGCCGTCACCAGAATTGTCGAATGAAATATGAGGCTCGTCTTTGAAAGTTTCTGGTTCATAAATCAGTTTGAAGTGTCGTTTACTTATTCGGTGAAAGTTGATCGCGCCGGTCACTCGGCGCTGGAGCAAAGGCGAATCCCGCGATCCATGCCACGAGCAACGTTATCAAACTGCCGATCAGCACATACCACGTCCAGGCAATCGGCGTCCAAAACCGGATGTACGTCATTACTAACATGCTTGCCAGCATTCCCAAAAGCGCCGGAGGCTCGCTGACGCGCCTGAGAAATGTGCCCACTAGAAACACGCCGAGTATCGGACCGTTTACCAGTGAGGCAACTGACAATGCCTGATCGAGCGCCGATCGATTCTGTCGCATGGCTACCAGCGCCACACCTATCTGAACAATCCCCCACACCAACGTTAGCCAATGAGAGACGCGCAAATAGTGCTTGTCATCGCGTTTAGGTCTGAAGGGTTTGTAAAGGTCGTTTATCGACGTCGAAGCGATTGAGTTTAGCGAGGACGAAAGCGCGGCCGCAAAGATGGCGGCCACCACCAGACCGGACAGGCCCGAAGGCATGTACTTCGTAATGAAGTCCGGAAAGACGCGATCGCCACCAGTGAATGGGAAATTCGCACTCGCGGCTTGGGCAAACGCGGGCTCGGCAAGACACTTTGCCGCCGACGCCGGCTGAAGTTTGGCGCAAGCTTCCGCGTAATTCGTGTAGACCGGATCCTTAACTGGCTGATAAAAAGCGAAGAGTAGGACTCCGATGAACAGGAAACCGACAAACTGGGCAAACACGACGCCGCCACTCGATAACAGCGCCGCCGCCGCTCGCCGGGGCTTGTCGGTGCATAGGTAGCGCTGCACCAAATACTGGTCTGTGCCGTGTGTGCTCATGGTCAGGAAGCACCCGCCCAGCAGCCCGGCCCAAAGCGTATATGTCTTCGTCAGATCAATCGGCAACGAGAAGTTAAAGACGCCGCTGGTAAACGGCGCGGTGAAGGCATAGTTAGTCGAGCGGAGACCCATATCGACAAACTGAAACTTCTGATACTGCTCACCCAGAGAAATCGCCTGGCCCCAACCGCCGTTGATCGCCATGATCAAAACCACCCCGGCCATAGCTGCGCCAACCAGATAGATTCCCAGCTGGACGACCTCAACCCAAA
>DATKIS010001029.1:0-4487 GCA_035543975.1 Pyrinomonadaceae bacterium | reverse complement strand
GGTAACTCTTGACACCCAACTCTTCGAGACACCTTCTATTGACGTGCCGCGGTGTGAATCTCTGTGCAATGGCAAATGAGAAATGGAAAATGTCATATGGAAAATCAATACCCGCCCCAAATCGCTCGCGGCTGCCTCCTGCTCCTGTCTCCTGCCTTCTGTTTCTAAGGCCGTAAGAAAACTTTCATGATTCCCTTCTTACCGGCGCGTTCCATGGCGTGTACCCCACGAGCCAGCGGATACTCCTCGCTGATGAGGCTATCAACGTCAATCGCACCTTTCTTTAGCAGGTCGAGGGCCGGCTCGAAGCGCCCGCAGCGCGAGCCCATAATAGTTATTTCGTCTACCACGAGGCGGGTTCGATCAAACTCGGCGTTGGCAGCGCCCTGAAGCGTCGTCTTCAAGACCAGCACGCCGCGTGGCTGAAGGAGTTCGAGTGCCACGGCGAAGCCCGATGCTGATCCAGAGGCCTCAACCACCAGGTCAAACTCGCGTCCCCGTTTCCCTGCCATCTTCACCGCCGCGGTTTCAATACCGCGTCTTTCGGCGATACGTAGCTTTCCGGGGTGCTTGCCAATTAACAAAACTGAAGCCCCGCTAAGAGCGAGTACCTGGGCGCAGAGCAGACCCAGTTTGCCGTCACCTATCACCGCGATGCGGTCGGTATTATTGACGGTCACTCCTTCGAGTATCCCGCAGGCTGCGGCCAGTGGCTCGGTAAAAACCGCGTGCTCGTCAATCACTTTGGCGGGCACGGTTTTCAGGTTTCCGGCCGGAAGCCGCAGAAACTCCGCGTGCGCGCCATCGCGGCCGACAATGCCGAGAACCGTCCGGCTGCGGCAATGGCGGGGATCGCCGGCTTTACAGAGGTCACACTCGCCGCAGCCCGCATTAATCTCCCCGACCACTCGCTGGCCCAATAATGAGGCATCAGCAGAATCCTCAACCACACCTACAAACTCATGACCGATCGTTCCCTGGAATCCAGCATATCCCCGGGCGATTTCAAGGTCGGTATTGCAGATGCCGGACAGCAGAACGCGAACCAGGGCCTCGTCGCCACGTTCCGGCTGATCGATTTCACGAAGCGCCAGCTTCTTTTTCTCAACTCGTAAGGCTTGCATATCAAGGGGAAAACAGGAGTCAGAATACAGAAGTCAGAATGGAACGTCGGAATCTGTAGTTTAGAAAACCGGGGTTAACGTGTTTTTCTGAGTTCTGAATTCTGTATTCTGACTCCTGTATTCTGACTTCCGACTCCTGGTCGCTTTCTCCACTTAGAAGCTTCTTGTACGGGTGTAAACGTTCTGCGATGTGAGTTCCACAGTTTGATGGCGCCCCGCAACATTAACTGGCAGGCGCCACTCGAGGTCCTCTTCACCCGACGCGAGAGCGTGCACCCACCAACTACCAGGATTCACCTCCACCGCCGTCTGACCCCGCTTGTCCAATCTGGCGGTGATCGGACTACGTCCCTTCATTCGTTCACTGAGAAAGTCATCAAAACGTTTTCCCGCGCGCCGTTCCGTAAAGTATTCGTGTCTCGCGGCCACGATGTCTACTGGATACAGCTCGATGGGTATGTCGAGGGCGGCAACTCCCGGAGCTGGGCGGAGAACAATTTGCAAGGTGGTGGCGCCGCTCGCGGTTGGCGGTGAAGCCAAGGAACGATAAGGGAGCTGATTGTATATCCCCCATCCGGCGGAAATTAGCGCGACGACAAGACCTGCGCGGAGCAGCAGCGTGATCAGGATATAAAAAAGGCTGTTCGTTTTCACGTCTTGAACCTGGCAGAACCACCTGCGAGAGCGGGTGGCAGTGATTTTTACTAAAGGGCCTCGCTAACCTGCTGGCCACCCGCTTACGCAGGTGGTTCTGACAGTAACCGCGGACCGACTACTTCAATGTGCGTACGTAGCTAACCAGAGCGTCCATCTCCGATTCAGACAGTTTCTTCTTAAATCCGGGCATCTTGTTTTTGCCGTTCATAATTGAATTGAAGAACCGTTCATCACTAGTGTCGCCTTGCCAGGCCCGATCCGTCAGATCACGAGCGCGTGTGAGTTTGCCCTTGAATGTTTTCCCGCGTCCGTCCTTCCCATGACACGAAGCACAATACTTTTTGTACAAATCGCCCGCGCTTCGCGGATTGCTGTAGTTTGCTGCTCCGCTGGTTGCCAGCATGGTCATCAGGATTCCACATCCGATCGCACATATGGCAACTAAACAAAGGGGTCTGGTTAAGTTATTTTTTCGCTTCATCAAGTAGTCCAAACGGGAGGAGCAAATATTTCTGATTTTCGGTGCCCGAAACGCACCAGGAAATTCATGATACCGAAGACCGAAAACTTTGGGTATCCGCACGCAGTTTATTATGGGTTGAAAGCTTTGGAAATGCGAAGTAAGCTCAGAGAGTAAAATCGAAATCAATAGTCGAGGTAGTTATCTGGAAATAACTCTGGACAAATTTCGGGACGAGTGTGGCGTCTTTGGCATCTACGGGCATGCGGACGCCGCTCGGCTGACCTATCTAGGCCTGTATGCATTACAGCACCGAGGTCAGGAATCGTGTGGCATCGTTTCGTCGAATGGCTCCGAGCTGCGGCAGGAACGCGCGATGGGTCACGTCGCCGATGCGTTTGACCAGGCTGCCCTTGATCGTTTGACCGGCGCCAATGCAATCGGCCACGTTCGTTACTCTACCGCTGGTGAAGTATCGATCCGCGAAGCCCAACCGTTTCTGGTGACTTGTCAGCATGGGCAGATCGCGGTTTGCCACAACGGTAACTTGCCGTTTGCACGCGAGGAGCGGCGCAAACTCGAGCGCGAAGGTGCGATCTTTTCGGCCACTTCCGATACCGAAGTAATTCTCCACGGGGTGGCGCGCTCCCGGGCGGCCTCAGTTCGCGAAGCAATTCCCGAAGTCTTGCGTAACACCGAAGGCGCGTTCTCAATGTTGTTTCTAACGCCGTCGGAGTTGATTGCGATCCGCGACCCGCGCGGCTTTCGTCCGTTGGCACTGGGACGTCTGGGCGATGCCTGGGTGGTGGCGTCGGAGACCTGCGCGTTTGATCTCATCGACGCCCAGTATGTGCGCGATGTTGAACCTGGCGAAATGCTGGTTATTGATCAGGATGGCTTGCGTTCGTTTCATCCCCTCGAGCCGCAGAAACCTTCAATGTGCTTATTCGAGCACGTCTATTTTGCGCGCCCCGACTCGCTTATCTACGGCCACTCGGTAAATGAGTCGCGCCACAAGATGGGCAAACGATTGGCCATCGAGCAACCTGCGGACGCGGACCTCGTGGTGCCGGTTCCCGACTCGGGAACCGTCGCAGCGATTGGATACTCGGCGCAGAGTGAGATCAGCTTTCGTTTTGGGCTGGTGCGAAATCATTACGTCGGCCGGACCTTTATCGAGCCGCGGCAGTCCATTCGTTCTTTCGGCGTGCGGATCAAGCTCAATCCCGTGCGCCACTTGATCGAAGGTAAACGCGTCGTGCTGATCGACGACTCGATTGTGCGCGGTACCACCTCCAAAAAAATCGTGCGCATGGTGCGCGAGGCGGGTGCGAAGGAGATCCATTTACGGATTAGTTGCCCGCCAACGATTAGTCCGTGCTACTACGGAATCGATACGCCCAACAAAGCCGACCTAATCGCGGCGCAAATGTCAGTCGCCGAGATTTGTGACTTTATCGAGGCCGACTCGCTTGGTTATCTTTCCCTCGCGGGGATGATCGATGCGATCGGAATCAACCCTGGGTCTTCCTGCGTGGCGTGCTGGAATGAGAAGTATCCGACGAGTATTACCAACGACGCGGAAACGATGTGGGAACGAGATCACGAAGCGGTCACTGCGGAGTGATGTACTTTCATGTTTAGAGTTTTCAAAAAGTCAGCTACAGCTGTTCTCCTGGTCGCTGTCATCCTGATTCCGGTGTCGAGCGTGTCTGGTCAACGCAAGTCCAAGTTATCCAAGTCTGAAAATCTGGAAATTGCGCCGGTAGAGGTGATTCAAGTCCTGGACCACGCGGTGAACATCACCGATGGAGTCCTGACGAAAACAGACAAGGGTTACGTGTTCAAGTGCTCGATTTCAAATAACCTCATTGTCCCGGTCACCGGACTGGATTACATGTTGTTAGTGATCGACGCGAATGATTCGAGAGTAGCAGTGCTGAGCGCAAGTGAACGGCTTCAACTCAAAGATCGCGAGACGAAGGACCTGGTGTCTAAGACATTTTTTGGGCTGAACGTAACTCGGGGATATCGATTGATTCTGATTCCGAATCGCGTTTTTGCCGCCGACTCAATCTGGGAAGTGCCCAAGCCGGTGGCCGCGCTCGAGGCGGTTTACTCAGGTGACTATTCAATAATACCCAGGGCGACCCGCTCGACCAATCTGGTGGACACCCCGATTGGAGGGAGGGTCATCCCGTAACCCCCATCAAGAAGTCCAAGTCTGGATTCTTTGAATGGGAAAG
>DATKIS010001028.1:0-2683 GCA_035543975.1 Pyrinomonadaceae bacterium | reverse complement strand
CGGACAGTTTGTATTCACCGGCCTGAGTTTGCTCACCTTGAACCCATTCACCTCCCCCGTAGCCGCCAACAGCGCCGTTCGCCGAACCCGCTCCCTGTGCGGAAAGGCTTCCCTTCCTCAACCCCGTTCCATTAACCAGATTTTCTCCATTCCCGAAGCCTGCCCAGATCGCGAAGTCCGAGTCACCCACTGGAGATTCCTTGTGAGCCTGAGCGCTAATTAACATCCCCGTCGCAACCATAACTGATAACAGGACCACCCCAAGCGTTAGAACAAATGCTTGCTTCTTCATTGTCTCGTCTCCTTACTGTTTAAGGCTCTGGTGCAGCACAATTGGATTTCAGACTAGTGCGCAGGCACCCTTCCCGGCCTCAACGTTCGGCGCGACGTTCCCCCGCAAGGACGCCCACGCTCCACCCGCGCACGCGCCGCCGCGCCCGCCGGATGCGCCGGTTAAGACGCTCCCGTTTAACCTCGCGCCCTCGAACCACCACGCAGACGTATCCCATAGCGTTTGAATCCAATTCGAAACACTCCAAAGCTAAGCTTAGATCCATGGTCGGGGAGACCTGCCTCGGGGAGACAGCCCCTTGTCGATGGTTCGATTGATAAACCACCTGGCTCTTCTTCGGACCACCCCTTGAAGCCTGGGGAGACGTTAGAAGTAGAACCTAATTGGTAGAACGAGGACGGGGAGTAATCTTGCAATAAGACGAAAGCGGATGTGCCGATCGTTGCCCAATGGCGGGCATAGATGCGCGTGGGACTTCATGCCAGGATCATTCGTTCGAACAACTCACTTATTTTGCCGCTGAAGTTTGGTGGATGTGGCGACCGGCGAAACTACTCGAAATCTCTGATGAGAACAATGTCTCTAATTTTTGAGCCCCGGGCGGCAATCAGTTGGCCCGAATCGTCCCAGTCGAAATAAAAAATTGCATCTTCCGTGAAGCTGGTTAGCTGCGTAGGACCGGAACCGTCCAGCGGCTGTCGCCAAACATTAAAAACACCGGCGCACCTGTCGAGGTAATCGAGGGCCGTGCCCGAGGGCGACCAGCGGATAACTTGATTGTAAGGATAGGGCAGTGCAAAAACCATGAGCGGCTGGCCACCGTCCGCCGCCATCACAGCTATTTTCCACTTATCGGCTTCATCTTTACGATAGGTGCAGGCGATGCGCTTGCCGTCCGGCGAGACCACGGCCTTGATGGCCATACTGTCGCGCGTTAACTGTACCGGTTGGCCGCCATCAATTGAGATTCTCCAGAGCGTGTTGCGAGCAACACCCTGGGGTGTATACACGATCCAAGTACCGTCGGGAGAGATGCTTGGATAGCTCTCACCGTCGCCATTAGTCAGTTGCTCCTTATGGGAACCATCGGCGTCCATGCGCCATATGTGATGTTTGCCGCCGGCGGCGGAAACGTAGGCAACAAAGCGACCATCGCGAGATACGGAAGGGAAAAGGCAACCGTCATGTGTCAGCTGTTGGGATCCAGATCCGTCCGAGTTCATGCTCCAAAGATCCGGCTGCTGGTTTTCTGTGGAAGCGTAAAAAACTCGTCCATTGGCCGTCACGGTTAACCCGTCAAAGCCTTCCGTGCGCCCGCAGGTTATGCGCCGTGGCACACTGCCCGCGGGCACAAGCCAGATGTTAGCCAACGCATCGGTCTGCATGGTGACCAAAGTAGCTGGCTGCCGCGCCAGACCCAACTCCTCGTAGCTGTTTGTGTCGTTCGTAATACGCTGCGCTTCACACTCAGGATAAGCGAGTCGCCAAATCTGAAGTGAATTGGAGTTTAGTTCTATCGCTGAAAAATAGAGGTTACGGCCGTCAGCACTCCACGTCACTGCGCGCACGTCTTTCCACTCCCAGGAGCACATTTCGATTGGCTCAGAGTCGCTCAGAGGCACTGCGAGTAAAGTGAATTCCAGCTTGTTGTTCCGACTAGCTCCCACAGCTATCAATTTGCCATCTGGAGACCACGACGGGCTGGAGAAGGAAAACTTATCCGGATGTTGTCGCGAGGCCAGTTCCCTTTCATTAGAGCCATCAACGTCCGCAACCATCAGGACATCTCGATGCTGTCCGGGAAATCCACGTACGAAGGCAATCTGTTGGTTGTCCGGTGACAGAGCGATAGGGGAGTCGATGTTAACGACCACCTGGCTGGCCTGCTGAGCTTCGCGACCCTGCACTGCGATGCGGTGCAAAACACTGATAGTGCTGTTAGGCTGGGTGGTTGTGTAAAAGAGCGTCTGCAGATCGTCAGTAAACTTCATGCCCCAGCACAGTGCGGGATCGAGTGGGAGTAATTCCGACTTCTCGCCTGTGGACAAATCCCAAATCCAGAGGCTGTGATTGCCAGCGTCGATGGGCACATAGGCCAGTAAGCGGGCATCGGCTGAAATAGCCACATCCAGGATACGGCCGGCGTGAGTGAGCCGCACGATCCTCATGGACTGGAAACTGTCCCTGCTCAGCGACCCGCTTCTGGCAGTCTCGACGCGGGGGACAAAACGATAGCCACGCTTAGGTACCGTTTCAATAAACTTGGTCCCGTTATCACTATCACCGAGCGCCCGTCGCAAGATTGAGATGGTGACGGTGAGGTTAGACTCTTCGACGAACGCGTCAGGCCACAAGCTTTCAATCATCTCCTTACGCGAAACGACGCTCCCG
>DATKIS010001027.1:0-3525 GCA_035543975.1 Pyrinomonadaceae bacterium | reverse complement strand
GGCAGTGAGCAGTGAGCAGTGAGCAGTGAGCAGCAGGAAAAGCGCGAGCACACGGCAGACGGCGTTCGGTAGAAGTAAGCGGCAGATGCCAGACGATAGGAGCAGGCTGCGGACGGCAGACGGCAAATGGAACTGGAGCCTCGGCCGCACCGAACCAGTCTCTTGCTGCCCACTGCCCACTGCCCACTGCCCACTTCTTTCCATCTTCCGCATCTGCCTCCTGCCTCCTGCCTCCTGCTCCTGCCTCTTGGTTCTAGAACGCCTGCGTAAACCTGAAGTGCACCTGCGTTCGCTGGAGTCGATATATCGCCGGCGTCCCGTTAAAGTCGTCTGACCTGCCCGTTGGACCACGTTGGGGAATCAAAAACTCCGGCGGATTAAGCATGAACCCATAATCGATGGCCAGGGCGCCGCCGAAGGGCGTTTGAATTCTCAACCCCAGACCGAGGGTATTGATCCAGTGGGCCCGCAGGTTCGCGGCGTTGATAGCGGCGATCAAGTCTCCCGCCGGCAACGGCGTCTCGTCTCGCTTACGAAATAGATCGCCGACACGGCGAAACACATTGCCACCATCGTAAAAGGGCACTACTTGCAAGGACCTCGTCATGGGAATGCGCGCTTCCAGGTTTACTATCGCCAGTGCGTTGCCGCCAACCGGCACTGAAAACGGATTCAAGAACACTTGCTTCTTGTCTTGATCCAGGAAGGGTCCCACCGGCATGACGACTTGCCGTGGACCGGCCTCCTCAAAATTAAAACCGCGCAGCGTGTTGGAACCGCCCGAGAAGAACCGCTCACTGATTGGGAGCGAACGATCGATTTCGTCGATGGTGCCATTGCCGTCGCGGTCGCGCGGGTTAAAGAGGTTTGCCAATCCGAGCGTCGCATTACCGGCGAAAACAGTTCCGCGGAGCGCATTCACCTTGTAGTAGCGACGATAGCTCGCCTGTAGCTTATTGAATGAAAGGTTCCCACCCAATTGCCGCAAAGCCACCGCGTAATCAACGTTGAAGAAGTCGCCGCGGGTGGCGTCCAACTGGTTATAGCGGCAGATTTCCCCAGGCGCCCCGGTTTCCTCATCAGGATTTCGGATGGCGCCGAGCAGCCCTCGCTCGCAGCGTTCGCGCGTGTCGCGGACAAACGAGGCCCCAAAACGGGAGAGTCGGACCGCGCGATCCGGCTGCAGGATTGGCCTGATCAAGAGACTTTGGAGATTGAAGAGCCGCACATCTTCATAGCTATATCGTGCAAATACGATGGAACGTGTTTTCTGATTCAGCACCCGTCGCGTTTCCAGCGCGAGCGTAAAGCGATTGATGGTCGGCTCTTTGACCTTGTTCCCAAATTCGTCAAGCGCGTTTCCTTCTTCATCGAGGCGCTGGACGATTCCCATGGTGCCCCGGTCAATCGCCGTACGGAAGAATCGCGTCACGGTAGCATCGCGCTGGTATTCAACCGAAAAAGCGAGTGGAGCAAACTGTCTCTCGCCATAACGGGCAAACCGCGGATCCAGATATTCAAATCTCACCAGCTGTTGCAACCGGCTGGCGCGCAGACGCATGGCGCCATGACGCAGTTTATTCATCAGGTTGACGTTGCTGATTTCCAGCAGTCCCAGGGCGCCCGTGTCGGTCGAGAAACCACCGCCGTAGTCCATAACCCTCGGTTTCTTTTCCTCAACATCGATGATCACGTCGCGCCGCTTGAAACCGGACGCAGTCTCTCCCGCGGCATCCGTGCGGATAATGACTTGCCGGTAAGCGTCGGTCAGATAGAGTTCGCGCTCGCTTTCCGCGATCCGATCCGAACGCAAGACTTCGCCCTCGGCAATAGGAATCACGCGCAGGATCGCCTCACGCTTGGTGCTTTGCGTCTTAGCGTCGCCAGTCACCCCATTAACCACGATCCGGTTGATGTAGACTTTGTCGCCCTCGGTGTTGATTGAATAAATGAGTCGGACCTGCTCGTCCTTACCCTTCTTTGGAAGCTCGACCGTGGAGAAATCCATGCGCGCGTTGATGTAGCCATCGCGCGCATAAAGCGCCACCAGGCGTTCGCCGTCGGCCCTGGCCTGGGAGCGCGAAAAAGGAGCGCCACGAACAATCTTCAGTTCATCGTAAAGTCGCTGATCGGTGTAGATTTTGTTGCCCCGAACTTCAACCCCGGCGATACGCGTCAAAGGTCCTTCGGTTACCTCGAAGGTGATGATCAAACTCTCGCCTTCGAGCCCTACGCCCTGCAGCACGTTCACTTCCGCGCGGCGAAACCCGAGATCGCGCATGAAAGCCCGAATGGTCCGTTTGTCTTGTTCAAGCAAGGTAGCGCTGGTGTAACCACGCCCGTAACCGAGGAAAGGGATCAACCCGAGTGCGTTGGCTTTTTGGGTCCTGAGGTCCGCCGCCACATCCTCATAGGCCAGTTTGTTCGTCCCCTTGATGCGGATATCGGAAAGTTTTAGGCGCCGCCCGCGTTCGACGTCATAGCGGATTTCTACGTTGTGCCCGCTCAGAGTTTCAGGGTTCAGGATCTCGCAGATCGCATTGGTGCCATTTTCCCCCAGCTCCGGAACTGCCGGCGTCACCGTACACACCGGAGTTACGTCGGCAAAGAAATATCCCTCCTCCTGCAACCTGTTCTGAAGCCGGCGCTCGCCCTCGATAATTGCCGATACATCGATATTGCCTTCGCGGAGCACCGGCAAAACCTCACGAGCGCTCTTTTCACTCATCGGGTAATCAGGATGCAGGACCACTACCTTTGGTCCGACTTTCCCCTTCAACTCGATGGTGATTGTGTTTCGCTCGGGGTCACGCACCACTCGCGGTTCGTCAAGCAAAGGTGACAGGAAACTCTTGTCGATCAGCGACTGGCGAATGCGTTTGACGTCTTCGCCCAGGGCGTCGCGAGTAAATGGGGCGCCAGTCTGAAGCTGTAATGAAGGCCGAATGGTGGACAAATCAAAAGTGGGGATCTCGATGTTGAAGGCCGCCACCCGCGACTGTTCACCGGGAACGATTCGGTAAGTGATAGTCGCCCGGGTGCCACTCGCGTCCAATTCTTCACTTGGTTCCACCGTGGCGCCGTAGTAACCCCGATCTCGCAAATAGATCTGGAGTTCGTTGGTGTTGCGAATAATTACCTGTTTAGTAAGGCGGGTGCCGGGCTGAGTCAGGCTTACCCGCGCTCGCAGTTCATCTTCGGCGATCGGCATTCCGTTAGCCGGTGTCAGCAAAAACTTGATGTCGCCAATCTGCACCTGGCGTTTGATAACAAACCGCAGACGAAGCGGGCCGCGGGTTGAGCCGGCCACCTCAAAGACTTCTACGTGGGCATTCTCCACGCGCTCGGAATTGAACAACTCCTGGAGCGAATTGCGGATGGCAACGGCGGAGAACTCCGTGTTTGGGACAATCCTGATGATCGAAAGGAATTCTGCCTCGGCTGAAGGGTCAGGCGGAGAACCCTCAAAAGTAACTTCGATCGAGCTGATTGGCCGGCCTTCGTAGTCCTCGAAGTTTGAACCTG
>DATKIS010001026.1:0-3207 GCA_035543975.1 Pyrinomonadaceae bacterium | reverse complement strand
GGCCACTGACCTCGAGGGAAAGTCCGCAAGTATCTACCCAGCATTCAATGTCATCGATAGCGCGATGGTGCTTTTGCTAAACAACCCGGAGCTCTTCAAGGTCGTTGAGCAGATAACTGGTTGCGGTCACATTGGGTGTCTTCGAGGTCGGATTTATCGGATAGTGCCTGGCACTAGTCATCACGATGAACCCGATCATTACCAGACCCCATACGAAATACTTACCGGCTGGCATACGGACTTGAACGGGACCCGCCTGCTCGCGCTCTCGATCAACCTGAATACTGAACCCTATGAGGGTGGACAGCTTACAATCCGCGAAGCTGCGACCCTCCGAATTCTGAGCGAGGTGACGAATCCAGTGTTTGGCGATGCGGTGCTTTTTCGCATAGATGAGAGGTTAGAACATCGCGTTGCCGATGTTCAGGGAAACGTGCCCAAAATCGCCTTTTCGGGATGGTTTGAATCTGAGCCGGACTACCGGGCATTACTAGCTAAAGGAATCGCGCGTTCCCTCGGGAAGTCGGTTTGACCGGGTTCGATGCGTCAGTGGTTGGCGGGCTCCCAGAATGAATTCAACGAAAACGATGCTTCAAATAACCAGATCGGGAGTCGTCGTCCGGGGATCCGAGTCGAACATTGAACAAGCCCGTGCCGACTTTGAGCAACAGGATTGGGTCCGTTTACCGGCTATCTTGGATCGAGAAATGTGGGAGACGACCCAGGAGCAGCTTGGGGCTAGTGCTTTCGAAGAGAAGACTGCAAGTCTCTATCGAGAGCTGAATGTCAGTAATAGTGCGCTTCCTTTCGCGCTCTTGTTACTGTTAAATAATGCCCAGCTCTTCAAGATCATTGAACAGATCACAGGTTGTGGACACGTTGGGTGTTTTCGGGGTCGCATCTATCGCAATTTGCCCGGTGCTGCTCATCATGTAGCCTGGCACACCGACTTGAATGAGACCCGATTGGTTGCGCTGACCATAAACCTGAACACTGAGCCTTACCACGGCGGAGTGCTAACAATCCGGGAAGCCCGGACGGGACGAATACTGGCCGAGCTGGCTAATTCCGGGTTTGGCGACGCGATTCTTTTCCGGATAGATGAGCGTTTGGAACACCGGGTCTCCGATGTAGAGGGAACGGTGGCCAAAACCGCACTTGCCGGTTGGTTCGAATCGGCGCCCGACTACCGCACTCTACTCGCTGAAGGAATCGCACGTTCGCTCGGGAAGGTAGTCACTAAGTCATAAATGCTTTATGCGATAGTTTTTGGACTCGTTCCCATCTGTTCTAATCAGAAACTTGTTACTAACAGCGGACAGCTGCTGACTGGAGGTTGATTAAGTGAAAGGTGTCGTGCTCGCCGGAGGCTTAGGTTCGCGGTTGCGTCCGCTAACCTCCGTTACAAACAAACATCTTCTTCCCGTTTACGACCAGCCGATGATTTATTACCCGATTCAGGCGCTGGTTAATGCGGGGATTACGGACATCATGGTGGTCACCGGGGGCAATTCAGCCGGCGATTTTCTTAAGCTGTTGGGGAACGGAAAGGCGTTTGGCCTCAAACATATCAATTACACCTATCAGGAAGGTGAAGGCGGCATCGCGGAGGCCCTTTCGCTGGTGGAACACTTTGGCGCCGGTGATCCTGTCTGTGTAGTTTTGGGTGACAACATAATCGAAGGCAATATTTCGGCAGCCGTGCGCGCCTATCGACATCAGGGAAAAGGCGCCAAGATCATCCTAAAGAAGGTCCCGGATCCACATCGTTTTGGTGTTCCGGAACTCGATGGCAAACGGGTAGTGCGGATTGAAGAGAAGCCCGAGTCGCCAAAATCAGATTATGCGGTTATTGGGATCTACATGTATGACGGCGAGGTTTACGACATCATACGCACTCTGAAGCCATCAGGCCGCGGTGAGCTGGAAATCACGGACGTGAACAACGCTTACATCGAACGGGACGAAATGACTTGGGAGGAACTGGACGGCTGGTGGACCGATGCCGGCACCTTCGAGAGCCTGCTGCACGCTTCGAACCTGGTGGCGGAAACAGGCGCAAACAAAATGGAAATCAAGAGGGCAATTGAGATTGGGGCAAATGGCTGAAAACTTCAAGATTGGCGAAATCGACGGAGTCGTTATTCGCGACTTACGCAAATTCACTGATTCGCGCGGCTGGCTCGCCGAACTCTTTCGAAATGATGAGCTTGATGAGGTGTACTACCCCGTGATGGCGTACACTTCCTCTACTAACCCGGGAGTCACGCGCGGTCCCCATGAGCACGTAAACCAGGCCGACCTATTTTGTTTTATCGGTCCCTCCAATTTCAAACTCCGGCTGTGGGACAACCGCCCCGGTTCTTCGACGTTCAATAATGTCGTCACGATCATTGTGGGTGAAGCAAATCCGAAGTCAGTTTTAATTCCCCCCGGTGTCGTCCACGCCTATCAGAACGTGGGCGACGTCGATGGAATTGTCTTTAATTGTCCAAATCAGCTCTACATGGGCGTAGACAAGAAAGAGGAAATTGACGAGATACGCCACGAGGATGACCCCGCGACGATATACAGAATGGAAGATTCGTGAAGATTGTTCGCGTTATTGCCCGCCTCAACGTTGGGGGCCCGGCACGTCATGTTGCGTGGTTGACTTCAGCTACTAAGCAGGCTGGGATTGAATCCCTCCTGGTGGCCGGCCGGGTGCCACCGGGCGAGGATGACATGACTTACTTCGCGCTGGATCACGGCATCCAGCCGATCATCATTCCGGAGATGAGCCGGGAAATTTCCCCGAAGGACATCATCACCGTTTGGAAGATCTTTCTGCTGCTGTTGCGAGAGCGGCCCGACATTGTCCACACACACACGGCGAAAGCCGGTACAGTCGGGAGGCTCGGGGGTTGGCTTTATCGTTGGCTGACGCTCTCAGCCCTTTGGGGCCGTCCGCGTCCCTGCGTTTTCGTACATACATACCATGGCCACATCTTTCATAGTTACTATGGAAGATTTAAGACTACGCTCTTCCTCACCATCGAGAAGCTTTTGGCGCACATGACGGATCGCGTTGTGGTGATTAGTCAACGGCAATATCAGGAGATTCACGTAAAGTTTGGCGTCGGACGCAAGGGGCAATATGCGGTCACTCGCGAAGGACAGTTCGCAATCATACCCCTCGGATTAGACACAAGTGTTTTTGCTCACTGG
>DATKIS010001025.1:0-2501 GCA_035543975.1 Pyrinomonadaceae bacterium | reverse complement strand
AAGTAGATGCCCTTCGCTCGGGCGACGGGAATCGGATCCACCGCGGACTGGGCAGACCATTCGAAGATAGTGTGACGGCGGCAGAGCTCGACGATTTCGTCGCCCTTCATGGATTCAACTGTTTCAGTCATGGCGGCGATGCTACTCAAATCATGAGCAATTGACAATCGGAGGTGGGAAAAGCAACAGGCGTGGTTTCGCGGTTAAGTTTTATGCGCACCAGGGAAACGTCGATATTGTCGGCACCAGCAGTCCAGTGTTTTAAGACTCAGAACCTATTAAGTTTCCGGATTTGATTCATGCCCTGAAACCCGAAGCTCATCGCGAGAATTCCGTAGGGGGCATAATTCCGCACCGCTACGATAGCCGTGGGCACAATGAGCGATGCTCTACCGTATGTTTCTCGAACCCGTCTGCATAGAGAATGTGCTTCTCTGACACGGACACCTCCGAGACGCCCACACCGAAGGCTATTTTCGGTCCGAGTTAGCGCTTCATTCTGGTGCAGTGATCGTGACCTGTCTCATGTTTGGCCAATACTATGTATGTCAGCGTTGCGCGCTAGAGTGCGCTTCGCACGACTCCAATACACCCCGCAGGCTAAGGCTCTTAGCTTTGGAAACGGATCTCGCAAGGCCTGACACAAACTCGCAAAAACTCGCAACCTAAATGCCAATAGTCCCTCGGTGTGAGTCGAAATTCAATTATGAGGTTCTGGGTTTTGCCTGGTAGGGGTCGGGAAGAATTGGCCTTGGGGAGTTGCTTCTGCTCGGACCAGCCTCCGGCACATCATGGCGTTTGCGATGTGCGCGAAACCGCCGCCCTTTGACTCCGTGCACGAGGCTCGTGGCACCCGGCTTGCTCCCATCTCTACGTACCCAACTTAGTTGCTGCAATCTGTTTTGAATGAATGCAGCTAAGGCAAGTCATGTCGGTTTTCAGACTTGACTACAATCAGCAGTTAACATCTGGAACATGGGAGGGAAAAAACATGGCAGACGATCGTAACGAAAATCAGGGTGGCGGTCAGCAGGGCGGTGGGCAGCAAGCTAAGGCCCGTCAAAGTGAGGGACAAGAAACCGGCGGCCGGCAAGGTCAGCAGGGCGGTAGTCAGGGCGGACAGCAAGGTGGTCAGGGTGGCCAACAAAGTAGCCAAGGCCAAGGCCAAGGCGGTCAGCAGAACGACAGCTAATTCCATCGCAACGATCGAGGTGAGTTCGAGTGGGCTCACCTCGCGTTGCGCAGCATAGCGAAACAAAAAAGTCCTTTGCTGTTATCGATTCATAAAACCATTATCGGAGAAATCAATATGATGAGAAACCAAGGGAACTCGCGATTGTTACCGGTGCTTCAAGTGGAATTGGCTATGAATTGGCGAAGTGTTGCGCAGAGGACGGATTTGACCTATTGATAGCCGCCGATGAACCGGAGATCCATTAAGCGGCTGAAGACTTTAAACAGTGTTCAGGTTGAATCAGTTGAAGCTGATCTAGCAACTCGATACAAAAATTGGACAATCGACGAAAGACGACCCGGCTGAGGTAGCTAAGGCGGGGTATGAAGCAATGATGACTGGCGAAGGTGACGTCGCAAGCGGTCTCAAAAACAAAGTGATGTCTGCCGCCGCTCTGTTTACGCCTTCAGACATTCTGGCCGAACAACATCGAAAAAAGCGGAACCAGGCTCGGCAAATAAGTAAGGCGCAGCTTCTTTTCTGATTACTCATCGTCTGAGATAGGCTGATGCTGCTGAAGCTTATCAGACCTTCAAGCGATACGGACGACTGCATCAAAATAGTGATGAAGCCGGAATTAAACTAGTTGAGTCCACACAAGAGGAGAACGGAATGAATACGATTCAGGCGGTGGATGATCGCGGCACGGAACAATCTGAAGCGGTAACCATCCTTAGACACTTACGCGATCGTGCTTTCGATTCGAGTGACGAGAAGCTGGCGCTGGCATTGGGTCGGCCAACTGACGAGATCGAGAGCTTAATTGGCGGCCAGCAAGTCATTGATGAGGATCTCTTGATGAAGGCGCGCGGGATCGCTCAAGAGCGCAGCGTGGAACTCTAATCCTCGAAAGGATTTTGCGCGGGCTGTTATTTCCAGATATGGCCGATTCGGGTTATGGAAAGAATGTTCGCGGACAAGTGTGAAGCATGACTTCACTATGGAACCTGGTGAGTTGAAATGGAAAGAGCTGGGGGCCAGCGAGTCGTCACGGAGAGCCAAATGGAGCGACGAGGATTAGCTTGACTCTGATTCTTTCGGTTTTCCGCAGAAGTTGGCGATAACTGCGACGACGCCGTCTGACCGGTTCGCCGCTGTCTTGCAGGGTTTTCAAGTTTGCGATCCACTCGGCGTTTCGCTGCAAGCCGCGAAATCCAGAGAGCCATCTGTTCACCAGCATCCTCACCCCGCCTTCTGCCCTTGTCTGCTGCCTTCCCCGCCCACTTGCACTCCACGGTGATCCAAGTGAGACTAGATTGCACTAGCA
>DATKIS010001024.1:0-2129 GCA_035543975.1 Pyrinomonadaceae bacterium | reverse complement strand
ATTTCCCCCCGATCCTTCTTATCCGATGCGCTTCGCTATCACCGACGTAGATCACGCCTTTGCGATCCACATAAATCCCGTGCGGTCGATTCAATTTGCAGCGTAGCGGATCAGGTTCAGGGCCATCGCCTCGAGTTCCGTTTCCCAGCACGGTTGCGATGATTCCCGTCTTGAGATCGATGCGCCGAATCACCTGGTTTTCCGTGTCTACCACATAAAGGCTGCCGTCAGACGAATAAGCCACACCCTTGGGACCTGAGAACTCGGCTGCGCGGGCCGGTCCGCCGTCGCCCGAATAACCTTGCTTGCCGGTTCCGGCGATCAGATGGATGCGCCGGGCTTTGGGATCGATGCGATAGATCGCGTGTCCTTCTCTGAGGGCGAGATAGATATTTCCGTTGGGGTCGAGGTCGATGGTGCGGGGGCCATTTAGCGGCGTCCCAGACAGCGGTGCGCCATCCGGCGTTGGTTTGCGTTCCCCCGTCCCGGCATAGGTTTCGATGATTCCAGTCTTGAGGTTGAGACTCCTGATGCGGTGGTTTCCGACGTCGCAGATGAGCAGACTTCCTCCTCCATCCAACGCGATGCTGTGTGGCGACCGCAGTTGGGCCTTTGTCCCAGGGCCACCATCACCGCTAAATCCGGCAGAGCCGGTTCCCGCAACAGTGGAGATGATGCCGGTCTTCTTGCTGACTCTGCGCACAGTATGATTGTCGCGCTCAACGATAAACAGATCGCCCGCCTTGTCGAAGCGAAGTTCATGCGGCATATTCAGCGACGCTTTGATGGCCGGCCCGCCGTCACCCGCGTAGGCGCGTTGGCCGTTTCCGGCAATCGTGGTCATCGCTCTGGTTTTCAAGTCCAGCCGTCGAATTCGCTGGTTGTCGAGATCGCAGAAATAGAGCGCACCATCAGGACCAATCACGACGCCGTAAGGATTGGCGACCTGTTCGGCCGAGTAACCGGGCGATCCATTGCCTGCGATGGTGTGGACTTCGAGTTTCTTGTTCGTCTGGCCCAGGCACGTAGTGACGAATAACAGCGATGCCAGCAAGTGTTTGGCTGATGGGATCCTCATGAGGGTGCAGCCTACCGCAACCCCGCACGGACGCCAACCGTCTTATTTTTGAGCGGGGTGATTTTCAGCCCTTCGGGCTGAAACGCGAGTCGCAGCCGGTTCTGTAATGCAGTTTTTCTAACTAACCCACCCAGCAGAGTTGCCCGACTGGCAAAACTTCATCATGATGCGTAAACTGCCCTGCCAAAAGCGCAGAGATGATTGAGGTGCCGCTGATGCCGCGAGACTTACTAATCAAACCAGTGCCTTCCGTAGCCGGAGCAGGCGAGACAATGCTCGTCACCCCAGAGTCAACCGGCTTCGAATACCTAACCATGAGTATTCGGAAGTTGGCGCCCGGGGAAGAGTTTTCAAGTGAAACAGGTGCGTGTGAACTGGGACTGGTGATCCTGGGTGGACGCTGCTCGGTTGAGTCGTCCGCCGGCTCGTGGGCCGACCTTGGCAGCCGGGCGCATGTCTTTGATGGTTTGCCCACTGCACTCTATCTGCCCATCAAGACCGAGTTCACGTTGGTTGCGTCAACCGATTGTGAAGTCGCTCTATGTTTCGCCAGCGCTGAAGAAGCGTTTCCGGCCCGGTTGATTAAGCCTGACGAAGTTGAGGTGGAAGTGCGCGGCGGCGGCAATGCGACCCGGCAAATCAATCACATCCTGAAGCCGGAGTTTCCCGCCCAACGAATCCTGTTAGTCGAGGTCTACACTCCGAGTGGAAACTGGTCCAGCTATCCGCCCCACAAGCATGATGTCCACAACCCGCCTGAGGAAGTCGACCTCGAGGAACTTTATTACTACAAGGTCGATCGCCCGGAAGGTTACGCCATCCAGCGAGTTTATACAGCAGACGGCAGCATCGACCAGACGCTCACCGTGCGCGATGGTGAACTGGTGCTGATTCCTGAAGGCTACCATCCGGTGGTCGCGGCCCATGGTTACAACGTCTATTACCTTAACGCGCTGGCCGGCAGTGCACGCTCGATGGCTGCTTCGGACGATCCCGATTATGCATGGGTGCGCCAATCCTGGGCTGAGCAGGACCAGCGCGTGCCGCTCGT
>DATKIS010001023.1:0-3859 GCA_035543975.1 Pyrinomonadaceae bacterium | reverse complement strand
GTAGGTAAACAGGCCCCGCCCCACGAAGCCTGTGAGTAGGTAAGCATCCTCGCAAAATGCTGTTTACCGGCCTGCCATGGCGTTCTCACTTGCTGTCGCGCAATCCCCGCCTCTCTCAAAGAAGGAAGACTGCGACGCCGGCTACCGATTAGGAACTCTAACTCGTAAGACTAGACGAAGCCGGCTGACCTCAAAGAGCAGTTAATCCGCCCAATAGCTTCTCTTCTAACCAGCCGGTCAATTAGAAAACTCTACCCCTACTTGTCACCGTTTCTATCTCTGTGTCCTGATTCCCGCTTGGAGTCAGCTTCACAATCGGAGGTTGGAAGTGTCCCCATCCAGATTAACTCTCACCCGGCTACAGGTATCGATTTCTTTGGTGGGCGTTGTCTTGCTGCTGCCGATCTTTTCATTAAACCCCGTGGCAGTTACCAAATCGCGCCGCAAACCATCTCCGCCCAAAGCATCGCCGGCCATCGTCGCAGCACGGCCTACGGCGACGACTCCCGCCGTGACAGGACGGACGCGGACCATCGTTCTCAACAGTGGCTACGATCAAGGGTTGCCAACTCCCGCTCTGATAGATGTGGGAAAGCTGGACAATGAATGGAGAGTGATCTCGGATACGGTCAATGGGAGGCCTCAACCGCCCGCAACCGGGAGACCCGCCGATATAGTTCCCGATAGCAGCTGGAATCTAAACCCTCTGTTAGCTACCAATTTCCCAAGTAGCCGATGGATCTCGGTTACAGGTCCTCAGGGTCAACCGTTGCCAATTCCGCTTCCGACGAATAAGTTTCAATATGCTTACTACTTCACGTTGCCTGATGGGTTTACCAATCCAGTGCTGACGATGAAGCTCTTAGCAGACGATCGAATCGCAAAGGTAACTCTTAATAGCACCATACTTTTTCAAGGTGCCACGATAGTCTCCCGCTTCTTACGGGATTTTTATCTGGATCCCGTTCCGGGCAATCCTCAACCTGCTCAAGAGCTTTTCCAAAGCATCTCGTTTCTAATGAACAAACAAGTTTTCCGCTCAACTCAAGAGGAGGAATTCCAATGCGATCTTTGCTTCGATATGGCCTCGTAGCCGTCGGCACGCTGGAGTTGCTGACTATTGGCTTCGTCACGTTCCGCGCGAGACTGGAACAAAAGGTTCAAGGTCAGACCCCGGCTCAAGTTTCCGGGTGTAACGCGACTGCGGCACCGTCCCTAACTAATCCGTGTTTGGTGATTAGCTCATTCAGGCACAACGGGCCTGGCGGCGACGCAGATGAGTTTGTAGAGATATTCAACGCCAGTACGGTTAGCGTCACCGTCTCGAGTTTGTCGACCGACGGGAACGGTATCGGCGTGTTTGTGTCGGCAGGCCACGGGTTTAACCCACAGTTTGGCGAGGCGGCAAAAGACGTGGCTTCGCTTGCCTGCCAGATACCGGGCGCGACCGTAATTCCGGGTCGGCGCTGGTTCCTCTGCGTTGGCACAGCATACTCGCTGGGCGCGCGAGGCGTTAACAGTGGAACCACCCACTCGACGGGCGATATGGTAATCGGCACTGGAACGGCGCTTTTGGGAACAAGTAATATCCCGGACGATGCAGGCATGGCGCTGCTGAGCCTTGGTAGCAACATCAGTACGCAGTGCAACCTCCTCGTCCCTGGCTGTCTGACCGGTTTTAAGTTTGGAAGTGAAGACGCCGTCGTTCTCGACAAGGTTGGATTCGATCCATACGGCCCAAGTAGTCCGTCAAACGCGGGAGTAGGAGGTTATCCGGACAATATCTACCCGTCACTGGCCCACCAATACTGCGAAGGCAAGTGCCTCTCTCCAGTTGGCGACGCCAGCGTGATTCCGTTGGGACCGGCCATTCTGTGTCCGACATCGGTAACCCAGGCGAATCCGCTCTACACAATCGCCGGACCGAGTGGTCAGCATGACACCGTGTTCCCGGTTGTAGATGGTGGCTTCATACGGCAAGCCAACGGCACGTTCAGCTCTACCCACAAGTGCTATGGCGAGTCGGGTCAATATAAGATTGAGCGTCGCAGGTCAGGCCAGACGTTTACAGCGTCGGCCGGCGATATCCATCGTGATTCGTGGAACAGCATCACGGGCACTTGTACGGCCTCTCCGGCCCCTGCGGTTTGCGGCAATGCGGATGACTTCATTCTCGTTACGCCGAACCCGGCATCAGCCGTCGGTCAGACTTTATCCGGGATATCGGCTGTCAAGTCGGTTCTAGGAGCAGCTGCGCCGCATAACCTGTCGGCGCCGCGGCCAATCGGACAAACTCAGTTTACGCAGGATGCTTTCGATACCTGCTCCGGCGCGATCATTCCCTGTACCCCAGGGCAGCTGGGACCGCGCAATGCTCAGCGACGCTATGAACTGGATCCCAATATCCTGGGCACGAATAACGACGTATTCGGCACGCTTATCATCCGCCACCGTTTCGTTAATTCCACGGGCTTTGCGGTGACTGGCGTTCGGTGGCGCATCGATGACATCTCAGGGCTGTGCGGTGCCCAGACGGGTGTTGCCGGTACGACGTCGCAAGTCGCAACGCAAGAGGCTCGAAACCTCAGGCTCCCGAACGCGTCAACGCCAGCAATCTCGCCCGTTCCAAGCTGTCAGGGTGAGGGTAGCGACTCGGGCGCATTCACTGCTCTGTTAAAGGCCGTCAACCATCATGGTGAAGTGGTCTTTGACAGCAGTGGTACCGCTCGGATCGTTTGGGGAACCGTTCTTGAGGACGTCTTTACTGCTCCTGCCCCGCACCCTGCCACAGGCGCACTTCAGCCCTTTGGCGGCGGCGGCAACAGTAGCTTTGTCTTGAACAGTACAACAGTCGGCAGCGCGACGCCTTACGTGGCTGGCGCTGGATCTTCGGCGATAACTAACATCGGCGACGGTGTCAGCGGCGGCACGGGAAGCTTTGCGGTCCCGACCATGAGTAGTGCGGCAACCAACACCATTCGAGTTGCGTTCAAGTTTGGTGTGGTGAAGAGCGGACGCTTTAAGCTATTGCTCGGAAGAGAAATAGCGACGTTGGCGACGCCTCTTCCATAGGGAGAATGGCCAGCCGGTAAGCTTTTCTGCAAGCTGGCAAAATTCCTGATGGGTAATTTCGGAGCGGGAAGTTAACCGACTTCTTTCAGTTGGTAGCTAATAAGAGTGGTGCGGTCACTCGGATCGTTACCTGGTTTCCTAATGGAGTTCGTTTATAGTGGCGCACCAGATTGTGGTCGGCTAACGATTCTACGGTCTTAGCTTTGCTCTGAGGTTTTATCCGTGGGTTCCTACAATTCGACCGGCGATGACGTCTTTGTACGCCATCGCCGGTCGTTTTCTGTCTATTGAAGCCTCGGGTGAATGGGCGGCCGGGGGACGTTTTAGAGCGATCCGTTGGTACTCCCCAGTAGCCCGCTGACCTCCGCTAACTTTAATTCAGGGTCGACTGTCAAAGTCCTTACCGTCGAAGTAGAGGATACGTTTGGGGGTAGCACCGGCCTCATCGTCGATGGCGCGGTGACCTATGAAGACTGTCAGCGGCTCTGATCCAGCAAATCTCAGGCTTGACCTGCATCACTTTCTGGGAAAGTACTTTCGCAGCGCCAACGTCATCTACGTTCCCGGTGAGTGGGAGTGAGTTGACCACCAGGCTGAGCGGGACACTGACGACAGGAAACAGCGACTCCGAAAGTTTGCCCGGCCTTGAGTCGCATGACTTCTTTTATTCCGATTGGAATGGGGTTCCCAATCCCAACGGACAGTTCGTTACGATCGAAGCCGGGACCACCGGTCCAGGTGCGCCTAGAGGTGGAGGCTTGAATATTGCGCGGGTAGATTTCCATGA
>DATKIS010001022.1:0-4047 GCA_035543975.1 Pyrinomonadaceae bacterium | reverse complement strand
GCCTTTCGTTCCTGATGAACCTTCATCAGCGAGGTCAAATCGATATCGACGATCGCGTCGCCGCAAAGCACCACAAATGGTTCATCGAAGAAGCCGGAGTGCTCCTGAATCTTCTTGATCGCGCCAGCCGAACCCACCGGTTCATCAACGATGATTCCGTTTTCGATGTGGCCTTCAAACGAATAACCCATCTCCACGCCGAACCGCGCCCCATCGCGAAAGTAGTCCTCAATGTCCGGCGCGCGGTAGCTGGTGTTGACCACGATTTGGTTCACGCCATGAAGCGCCAACAACTCAACGAGGAATTCCATTACCGGCTTATCCAATACCGGAATCATCGGCTTGGGGACCGAATAGGTGAGCGGGCGTAGACGTGTACCCTTACCCGCCGCGAGTATTATTGCTTTCATTGTTTGCTCCAGGGCAGATTGAAGTGGTGGGTGGGAGCGGGAGTTAGTTCACAAAGCCACTAACTGCTTCTTCCCGGGTGTTGAAGATGTCGAAGATGCGATGCATGCGCACCAACTCAAACAGAGCGCGGACGGGCTTGGTCATGCCAAACAGTTTCAGATCACCGCCGGCAGCATTTAGCTGACGCAGGCAACCCAGCAAAACTGCCAGGCCCGAGCTGTCGACAAACTGCAATTTACTCATATCGAAAACCAGGCGGAGGTTCTTTGCCAGTACCGGCGCGAGGTCGCGTTTGAAATCCTTGGCGTTGCTGGCGTCGAGGTTGCCGCCTGGCAACAACACCACCGAAACATCCGCTACTTTTTCCATTATCATTTCCATATCCTTACTCCTTCGTGTTGATTGTTTTGATCAGCCGTGTGCAATGTTTCCCCTGTTCGTCTGTGGTGTAGGCCACGTCATCAAAGCATTGCTCAATGATGAAAAGGCCAAACCCTCCCTCGCGCGTTCGATCAAATTCCGGTTGGACGACGTTGGCGCGATCGAATCCTGCTCCGTAATGGCAAATGCGGATGACTATCGCGTCAGTTGAGACTTCGGCGACGAAACGAATTTCGCCATCGTCGCGGCCGGCGTAGGCGTGACGCATTATGTTGGTGGCAGCTTCGTTGAGGCCCAGCACCAGGGAATCCGTGACCGCCGGGTCCAGCCGTGGTTCGATCTTGCAGTCGCAAACTTCGCGAACGAAGCTCCTGATCTTTTCCAGTTCAAGTAGATTGCTGGTGGTCACCAGTTCGGCGCGGTTGCCGCTCAAGACGTTCAGGTGATCGTCGATTTTGACGGCGACACAAGTCAGGTCATCGCTAAAAATCTCAGAGGCTGCGAAAGCCACTACCCCGGCCCGTACTTTTTCAATCAACTGGGCCGGCTGTAGATGCCCGTGAGCGCGAACGCAATCAGCCAATCGCTCTTCACCAAACAGTTCTCCGGAATGATCGTGTGCTTCGGTTAAGCCGTCGGAGTAGAAGAGGAAAACGTCGCCTGGGTCGAAAGAGATCGTGGTCTGCTCGTACACTTCTTTCTCGCTAAAGCCGAGAGGCATGTTGACGCCCTGTAGAAACTCGATCTCGCCAGAGTTGCGATAGCGAATTGTCTGAGTATGTCCGCAATCGACGAACGTGAGGTGCCGGTTGGTAATGTCAAACCGCGCCAGGCAAAGTGTGGTGAAGCTCTCGCAATCAATCAATTGAGTTGTAACGCGGGTGTGGGCGGCGTTAATAATTTGCTCCGGCTCAGGTATGGAACCGTTAGATGATGCCAGCAACCGGTTCAAAGCTTGATACAGATGGCTCTTGGTTGCGGCTCCAACCAGCGCGGCAGGTATTCCCTTGCCCATGACATCGCCAATGATGATGTCAATGCAGTCATCGCGGTGGCGGAAAAACTCGTAAAAATCACCATCAATTTGGCGTGATGCCAGGGTGTAAGCAGCGAGACTCAAGCCGGGCACCGGCTCTGGCAGCTGGCCCAAAAGCAGCACTTGTTGAATCTTCGAACCAATTTCAATCTCCTGCTGCAGCCGTTCGGCCTCGATCGTCGCTTTGTGTAGGCGATCGTTTTCGATCACCATTGCAGCTTGCAACGCAAGGGCCTGGATTAGATTGACTGTGTGAGAATCAAAGCACTTATTTCCGCCTGCGCTCCAAACTTCGAGGGCGCCGAGTAGTCCCTGACCTGTAGCAATTGGGGCGACGGCCAGACTCGTTGCGCCTTCTAGTTCTGAATCAAAGCAACCTTCGGCAGCCAGCAACTCGGCATCGTTAAATACTATTGCTCGTCGCGCCGTAACAGCTTTTGCGACTAGTCCCCTAACTGAGTTTTTGTTGGCGAGCGAATCTACGTTGGCCAAGGCGTACGGGATCAGATCTTCACCGTCCTGAATCCAAAGCGCCGCGCTCATGCCATCGCCGATAGCCACGGCCCGGTTCATAATTCGCTCGAGCAAGTCTGCTGGGGTCTTCACAGCTCGCAAGTCGGAACTTATTTCGTAAACTGCTTCCAGACTTTCCCAACTCGAACTCAGTTCTTCCAAAAGTGACTCTTCTTCGCTCCTGAGCCTCAGGTTTGACAAGGCAAGGTCAATCAGATGCCGCATTATTCCGGTAACGTGTTCCTGGCCTTCATCAAAAAACAGGAAGAGGTGATCCGATGAATCCGCGCCCGGTCCGATTTGAAGGCTGGCCGCTGAGGTCATTTTTTTTTCGCGCGAATGCAGGCACATGAACCCGGGGCGGCTGATCGAGCTGGCTGGGTTGAGGATCATCGCGCTGGTGATGTCATTCCTGGAGCTTACAATTACGCCAACATCCAGAAGTCGAGCAACGGGCCCAATGACGGCATGGAGTTCTTCAAAGAGCCGTTTATTGCTCGTCTCGCGACCCACGGTCTCGAAAGTCATTTCAGATGTGATAGTCATGGGAAGGCTAGTCATAACTTAGTTGGGGGCGACCTCGATTGTCGGTGGAACTCCAAAATCCAGAAGCTTTCTGAGGAGCGTCGATGGTGCGACTGGCTTTGTGCAGTGAAAGCTGACGGCCGCATCGTCAGCGCCTGTCTCCGAGGCTTCAAAGGAACGTGCGCTGAGCAGCGCCATGGGGATAGCTTGCAGCTTTTCGTTTGCCCGCATTTGCCTTAACACTTCCAGACCGGAGATGTCAGGCAACACGAGATCGAGCAAAACCGCATCTGGAGTTTGCTCCAGCGCTAATGCCAGCGCGTCTGATCCCGTATGCGCCACGGAAACCTCATAACCTTGCTTCTGCAATACGAACTGCATAAGACGAGCAATATGCCGTTCGTCCTCTACGACGAGGACTTTGGCCGGGCGAACTGTATTTGAAGAGTTCATCTTGTTCCTTTGAAGGGACTGAAGTTTTTGCGTAAACCTGCTCGGTCATGCGGTAGCAGGAGCGGCGCCTGGTCGAGGCTCAGGCCACACAGGGCCACAATCCTGCCTCGCTCTTTACAACCTGCATGCCACCGAGGAAGTGCTTGATTCGCCTTAAAAAATAGACGAATGGCGGCCATCGTGAGAATCGTTTGAGATAAGTAAGGACCAACCCCGGTTTGATAGAGGCAATCTTCCGTAGCATGAACAGTCAGGTGGGTATTTGTGCTACATAAGAGGTTTAAGGCCGCGATGCGTCCTTAGCTACAAGTACGAGGAGGGACCGAGCCGTCACGGGCTGCAAGTGTTCGCTGCCCAGGTCTGATTCCTCGCCGATTTCGCAGATATCCAAAGGCGACTGTCGCGAGGTATCGACAAAGCGGTGCCACCGGCGGCCTGCTCGGCACGTTGGCAACCAAAACTGCAACGGCTCCCAATGAGCGTTTGCGATGATCAGAAGATCATCATTCTTTGCCTCGCCGCTGATCATCATGGCAATGCTATGTGAACCGGCTGACCAATCCGGCTGAAAAGGCTGCACTCCGTGCCAGCTAATCTTTGGGGCATTTGGTTCGCTGTCTTTGCCAAAAGTCCTTGGTCTTAGCGCCGCATGTCTTTTGCGGAATTGAATGAGTAACTTGAAGAATCTGAACAGTTCGGCATTGACCTCGAGCAGGTTCCAGTCAAAC